>JBBRFA010000024.1:0-33733 GCA_038225185.1 Chthoniobacterales bacterium | reverse complement strand
GAGGTCGAAATCATTATCTTGATCCAATTTTGTTTTAGTGGCTTGCGGGTTGTGCGTTCGCCAGCGCTCTAATTCGGTCAAGGCTGCACTCATTTGGCCGCGCAGGGCGGCTAAGCATGCCAAATTGTAGAGCGCTTCGTGGTTGTTCGGATTAATGGCCAGTGCTCGCTGAAACTTCTCGCCTGCCTGGGCAAAGAGCGCGTCCGCTTCTGTTCCAGTTTTCTGCTTAGCCCAATCTGAAAGGGCAGCTCCCCAGTTATTGAGCGTATCGTGGTTGTTCGGATTAATGGCCAGCGCTTGCTGATATTTCTCGCCTGCCTGGGCAAAGAGCGTATCCGCTTCTGTTCCAGTTTTTTGCCTAGCCCAATCTAAAAGAGCATTGCCCCAGCTGTAGAGCGCTTCGTGTTTATCCGGCTTAATGGCCAGCGCTTGCTGATATTTCTCGCCTGCTTGGGCAAAGAGCGTATCCGCTTCTGTGCCAGTTTTCTGCCTAGCCCAATCTGAAAGAGCATTGCCCCAGTTGTTGAGCGCTTCGTGTTTATCCGGCTTGATGGCCAGCGCTTGCTGATATTTCTCGCCTGCTTGGGCAAAGAGCGCGTCCGCTTCTGTTCCAGTTTTCTGCCTAGCCCACATTGAAAGGGCGACACCCCAATTGAAACAGACTTGATCGTTTTCGGGCTTCAAAGCGAGCGATTTCCGATATTTATCCTCCATTGACTGGAAGACAACCGGGTCTCCTATCTGCCGGGCTTCAGCGGTGTCCAGATCATCGGCCCACGATAGCCACGCTTGAGCAGCTTGATCTTTGGAAAAAGCCAGATTGATTTGCACGCGGCGGACCTGATCCTTCATTAACTCAGACACTCCCCTATTTTGCAGAACTAAAATCGAGACAGCTAATTCTCTCTGGCCACTTGCCAACACTACTCGAGCTAGAATACGGGGGATATCGATAACTAGAGACTCTTTCTCCTTGTCGCGATGCTGGCGCAATAATGCAGACACTGGTGCCATCAATCTCTGGCTGGTATCGCCCACCATGCCCATGACTCGATCCCCCAGCACGGCATACTCCAAGGCAAGGTATTCATCCGGGTGGTCGCGCACAAAGATGGTCTCCATCAGTGCCATTTGAGGGTGATAGGATAGTTTGACCGGCACGAGTTTTATCTTATTCTCTAGTTCCTCCATCCGTTGCTTTTTATAAGTCATTTCCCCGCCCGGCACGGGTGAGGCTACGAGGAGAGTAGGCTTTGGTCCCAGAGTCGGCGGGCGCAGGCTGGGATCTTCGGCAGTGTCCGCATCATCCCACGCGGGAGTATCTGCGGCACGGGCTTTAGGCTCCAGGCCGACTAGTTCTAAAAACTGCCGGGTGCCAGCGATATTTTGGTCGTTTAGCCCGCAGAGAACGACAAGACGGTCGGACAATGGCCCCACGCACAAACCACCGATCTCGCTAAAGCCGGTGCGACTGTCCACCAGGATGTAATCGTAGGAGGTGCTTTCGGGCGCTTCTTCTTCGTCCTGCCAAGGCTGGCGGAAGGGAAAACGGTGGCGAATCAAGATTCCGCGGAGAAGATCGCTGGCTTGAGAAATTTGTTCTGCCGAGAGGCTGGGAAGATCGAGGGCACTTAGCCTGCGGGTGTAATCTCGAGTGTCGTCCGCAGGCAGGACATCGAGCCTTGCTCTTGGTGCAGTTGGGTGAACGGCAGGTGCGTATTTCGAAGGATCGACGGCCCTGAGAAATGCTTCCAGCCGAAGAGCCGGCAAGGGCGGTTCCTCGCCGGGTGCCGTTTTTCTTACTGAACCTACAACCGCGCCGAGCACATCGACAACATCACCTGAAGTATCATCGGGCAGTAGCTCCTCTGTTCGGCGCAGGAAACCGCTAGCCCCCGGTGCTTCCAGATCGAGATCGACAATCAGCACGTGGCGACCCCGCGCCTGAAGGTAGTAGGCCATGTTTAGCAAGGCCATGCTCCGACCGACGCCACCCTTATAGCTATAGAACGTGAAAACGCGAGGCTGGAAGGTCATGCGGCTAGGGCAAAACGAGACTGTTTGTTAGCAATATTACTCATCACCACTGCACCCCCCTTGTTTGGAGTAGATGAATCACCTAGCCCACGTTGCAGCAGCCGCTCGAATTCATCCGGTGAAATATAGTTCTTAGCAATATGGCGGGTGAAGGCTAAATCCGAGTTCAGCCCAGCTAGTCGTTCCGCACTCGCACGAATAACCAACGGATCAATGTGGGAAGGATTTACTGCACGAGCGATATTTGCATCTTGCCGTGCAGCTTCATATTCCCTGTTGACAAGCTTTTTTGCAGCCAGTTTTAGATGCTCATCAAAAATGAGCTTAAACTTTTTTTTGACCTCGAATTTTGGGGAGTAAGTTACTTGACCGTCCACATCGACCCAAAGATCATGGTTAGTTTTGCCAGTGAATGGTTCCCGCAGCCGGGTTAGCTTCTGCTGATGGACAAAACTGGCAAACTCCTCGGGCTCGGAAAGGGTGAAATTAAAAACTTCGTCAGCCACCATACTGAACGGAGGCAGCAACACTACGGTATGGTCTGCTCGCACGCGAAAAACAGGTGCCAAGATGCGCGGTAGCGTGGGTTGCTCAATGGTGCTGGAAAAACCAATGAGATCAAGATGCGTAAGAGACCAGTGGTTCATGAAATCAAGTGCTGTGAAATGAAATTAATGCAGGATAGGCGCATTGCATTAAAAAAATTGCCGTCATCAGGGACCGAGTATGTTTCGATAGTGACGCCAACCGCGAATAACGAGCTTAATTCCGGCAACTCAAATCCTTCCTGCACAAAGACCGCTCGCAAGTGGGGAGGATGCAAAAGAACACGTTGCGGGATGCGCACCTCGAAAGTCGCGGCACGGTGGTCGTTGCCTTCAAGACCCAGAGGATGAAGACGGGCAACTCCGCAAAAAGAGCAAACAAAATTCGTTGGACTATTGAGGTACTGTTCGGGAGTGGAGGCATATTCGAGGATAAGCCTCCCGAGCATGGCTCGATAGTCGGAAACGGGCAGCTCATGCTCTCGCACAAAGGTTACCCCATCCTCGTAGGGAGCAGGCGGTCGAAACCGACTCGCATAGGCTCCCGAGTCAAACGGTGTGGCTACTCCATCGGCGATGTGTTTTTCCTCTATTGCAGGAAGAAACAGGAAACCACATTCGGTGTTTGGGTATGAAAAAGCTCCCGCGTAAAGGAAAACATCGTCCGCTGTGTCGAGCATGGCCTCATCGTTACCAGGAGCTTGCGCCATCTGAATTTGGGAAAGCAACGCCCCACTGCGAAGGATATTTTGCAAATTACCAAATGCGGTTGCATGACTCAATGGCATCGTTAATGCCCAAGAATTGGCAGCAATCTTTTTGTCATCCGGCTGTGGGCAGTGAGCCGACAAAGCATTGCTCAAGCGAGCCAGATTATTTTGTCGCTGAGAGATGGAGGCTGCTGGCATCGGGTGGTTTCTAAAAGCGGTGACAATTGGTTTAGTGGAGTTTTTTTAATTTGAAAAGTGGATAATCACTGGGAGGGATAAATAATGATGTTGAAGTTTAATCATTTCAACATTGAGGAGCAATCATCCGTCCGTTGTTTACGATTTGCCTTCGATCCCCATCAGTTACCTGTTTGGTAGCTTGCTGAGATCGGCTGCGGGGTTGGCTCGGTCTGGAATTTGACGGTGGAGGTCCAGCCGGGCGTGCGTTTGATTTCCCTGCTGCCGGGTTTGCGGCGTGCGGACCATCCGATTTGCGGTTCGTGGATCTCTTCCGGCGCGATTTGGTCGCGAAGGTATTCGCGGGCGAGGGAAAGTGGATCATCACTGCGCGGGACGATGACGGTGCCGGTGGGGAATTTGGCGCGGGTGATGATGCGCAAATCGGGGGCGGAAGGGTCAGGTAGAAATAATTGACAGGCTGGGCTGTTTTCGTCGTTTGCATGCTCGTTCCCCAGTTGCACTTGGGACGCCGCTGTCTCCGTAGCTCAGCTAAATCGGTGTTATCGAACAGCCCTCGTCCACAATCTCAGAGCCGCCAGTATCCGGTTCGGCAACTCATTTGCAGTGAAACTGGGATGCTTTTAACATCAAAAAACGTTTGCTCTGTTTCTTTATATCAAGGTGAGGATGGCGATGATGTTTGAGACTTGGATCATGGGGTGGATCGCGGGCTTTGTGCGCCGCGCTGGTTTTGCCGCCAGAGGGGCTTTTCTCGATGTTTTATTTTGTTAAAGACACCCATTCTTGTAGCGAGCACTTTGGATGTTCTTTGGTTTATGATTGGTGTTGCAGGTTGAGACGTGTTTTGGCCGGGTCGGCCAAAACAGCACCCGAGGTCGGGCGCGCTCCCCGGATATATTGCACCCGAGGTTGGGCGCGATCTCTTGTGATGGCTTCTCCTACCAATCGAGGTTTTCGGCTTTGAGAGCTTTGCGCAGGTCATCGAAATGCCAGAGCTGCAGGGCGCCATCGTGGCCGAGAAGCGCAAGATGTTTGCTGTCGCGGCTGAATTGCAAACGCAAATTGTTCGATGCAATCAACGGCCCGTGCAGACTTAGCAAATGAGAAAAATCGCGGGCATCGTAGATCTCGACTTTGTCGCCGACCGACAAGGCAAAAAGCCGGCCATCGGGTGACCAGGCCAGGTAAGTGCCAAGCCTGCCGGATTCGTCGGGCAAAACCGGACCGGCACTCCAGTCGTTGGCCGACCAGAGACGCACACCTTTGCTGCCACTGGCCGCGATCCATTTGCCGTCGGGCGACCAGGCCGCTGCGTTCACGCTATCGCTATCGAATTGATGGATTTTTTTCCCATCGGCGACATTAAAAACCGCGCTGCTGGCACCGGAGAGCAAGTAGTGCGAACCCGAGGGGTTGATGGCAAAATCGCGCGCCCCAGCGAGTTGTGCGGCGGATAGGATTTTAAGGTTGGCCGGATTATATACTTTCGCTTCCCCGGTCTCGGGATTGACGAGGCCGAGCAGGGTGCCGCCTTTGTTGAATCCGGCAATATCGAAGCCGGGCAGAATGGCGAGTTGTTCGGAGGATCCGAGAATCAATTGGGCGCCGTCACGTCGAATGGAACGCCGTTCGAGATCGATGCCGCGTGGTTTAAGATAAAGCGATTGGCTAAAAGGCGCGAAGGCGGCGGTCCAGCCCGGTGCGGGGCCGGAGGTGGAGATTTCGGAGGCGAGCAATCTGCCATCGCGCAGGTCGCGCACCTGGATGGTGGCCTGGGTGGCGATGGCGAGGGTTTGATGATCGTGCGAAAAATCGAGGCCAGCCGTCCGAACGGAATCACTGGCCAGGAGCGGTGCGTGGGTGTGACAAATCTGGGGAAATGTGATGGCGAGTTCGACCCCGGTCGTGGAGCCGTCGGTGGCAAGCAGACGGGTGTCGTCGGAGGAAAAGCGCATCACGGGTTCGCCGCCAAATCCTTCGAGACGACTTTCTTCGGCGCGGGCGGCGATATTCCAGAGTCGAATCGTGGAGTCGTTGCCGGTGGTGGCAAGCTGAGTGCCGCTGTGGGTGAAAAGAAGCTGGCTTAGGATGACTCCCGGTGTGGCCCGGATGAGAGAGGTGCGGGTGCCGGTGTCGGCCTGCCAGATGGAGATGAGACCTTCGATGCCGGTGGCGGCAATCTGCTGGGAATCGTGGCTCCAGGAGAGGAGCGTAACGGGGGAGTCTTGCCGGAGAACCAGAGGTGGCCGATCTGGTTGGGTGGGGTCGATGATTTCGATTTCGGAGCGATTCTGGCGCACGACAGCGAGGTGCCTGCCGCTGGGGTCGAAGGCGAGATGAGTGATTTTTTCTCCAGAAGAAATGAAGCGGGCGGGGGAACCGAGCACGAGTTCGTAAAGGGCGATGCGGCCATCGGCCTGGCCCACGGCAAAAAGACCGGCGGGATCGACGGCAAAATTGATCCTGGCCCACGGATCGAGGTCGGGTGCGGGTTCGCCGGGCAGCTCGAAAACGATTGCGCCAGGGGCCACGCTTTCCCAGACCCGGATGGTGCCGCTGACGGAGCGCGTGGCGACGAGGTGACCGTAGCTCATGAGTGGCGCGATGGCGGTGATGGGGTCTTGGGTTTTATTGCGAATCCGCCCCAGGATGCGTTGATCTTCGGTGGCCAGAATTTCAAAGGAGCCTTCCACGGTGGCGCGGAAGGTGAGCTTGAGATCGGGGCTAAATAGAACGGGAAGCGGCTCGGGGTGGGTGCGCACGGCCCAGCGGCGGACGATTTGCAAATCGGCAGTGGCCAGGCTGGCGGCGGCTTCGGAGCGGAGATCGGAGGTGGTGCGGATGCTGGCAGCGGTGCGAATGGCGGCGAGCGATTGGGAGACGCTTCCGGCGGCGCGGGATTGACGGGCGGCGCGGGCTTGGGCGAGGGAAGATTGCCAAAGTTGTTCGCTGAGTTGGGCGACGTCGGTTTCAGCGCGCTTTTTATCCTGGAAAACGTGCATCAAACCGATGGAGGAGAAGATCGCAGCCAGAATGAGGAGGAGGGAGACGAGGGCCAGAAAGGTGGCAAAAATGGGCTTGCGCCGCATCCAAGTCCAGAGGAGTTCGAGGAGGCTGGGTTCGCGGATGCTGAGGGGACGTTTGGCGAGCCAGTTTTCGAGATCCTCGGCGAGTGCATGGGCGGAGGGGTAGCGCTCAGCGGGATGGATGGCCAGAGAGCGGAGACAGATGAGTTCCACATCGGGGGGGATGGCCCGGTCGAACTCACGAGGAGCTTGGGGAAGTTCAGTCTTTATTTTACGGAGCAACTCTTCGTGCGGCACATCGGCAAATGGAGCCTTGTCGGTGAGCAACTCATAAAGAATCGCGCCCAAACTGTAAACATCGCTGGCGACAGTGGCGGGCTGGCCCTCCAACCGTTCGGGAGCCAGATAAGGAATGAGAGATCGGGAATGTTCACCCTGCCCGGGATGCAGATCGGCGGGCGATTGACCGAAATCGGCGACGTAAGGGTGGTTGTTTTGATCGAAAAGGATGTTGGCGGGTTTAAGGTTGCCATGGAGAATGCCACGTTGATGGGCAAAATGCAGAGCCGAGGCAATCTGGGAAACGAGGCGGGCCGTTTTTTTGAAAACACGTTTGTTACGCCGCACATCGGAGTTAAGAGAACCGCCAGTGGCGATGGGCATGGCGAAGTAAACGGCACTGCCCAGCATACCGGCCGGTTGCACCGGAAACAGGTGGTCGTGCTGCAAGGTGGCCAGAGTGCGAAGAAGTCCGCGGAACCGAATCCGACTCTCGGCGTCGGGCAGAAAGTGGGGATGAATTTTTTTAAGAGCGACCCCTTTGCCGGTGGCCAGTTCGCGTGCTTTTGAGACAATGCCGGCGACACCCTGGCCTAATGTTTCAAAGATTTCGTAACGATCCCCGGCGGTGTCGTTCGGCAGAGCGGGTTCTTCTTCTTTTTCGGATGCAAAAGGGAGATTTACCGTTGCTTTCGTTTCCTCCGAGGCCAGAAGCTCAGCGGTCTCCGGGGCGGATGGCTGGGTGAAAGCTGCGCCCTGGACAGGCGGCGGCAAATAGGATCCCACGGCTGGACCGGCCTGAGGTTTGGGGAGGGCGGGGAGAATAATCACCGGATTGGCCTCCCGCTTAACCTTTGAGGAAATCAATAAAGGGCGCGGCGTTATTTTTCCCGGGTAAGTATCGTCGGCGGAAGGGGAAAGTTTATCGCTCATTCGATCAAAAATGGTTGGTCCGTAATTTTAATGAAGTTGAGTCGGCGAGGTTACTTTAGGCAGGTAACACATTTCTGCGCAAGTATCGCGTTTCGGTGATATGTTGTGGAAAATTTTACGTAATTCCGGTTAATTAAGGTAAATTCCTTCAAAGCGCAGGCAGGCTGGACCCGTTTTGGTGCTGGGTAGTTCCGCGAAAAGCCAAAAAAAGGGCACGGCTGGTTGGCCGTGCCCTGACGAAAAATTCGTTTGACTGGGAAAAATCAAGCAGCCACTTCGGCTGGTGCTTCGGCACCCACTTCGGTTGCTTTCTTGCGTTCTTTTTTGATGATGCTGCGAACGGTATCCGATGGCTGGGCACCGACGGAAAGCCAGTATTCGACACGGGCAAGGTTGAGGGTGACGTTGTTTTCAGCTTTTTTGGTGTCGTAAGTGCCGATCAATTCAATGAATTTGCCGTCGCGCGGACTGCGGGAATCGGCGACTGCGATACGATAAAAAGGGTGGTTCAAGGAACCTTCACGACGGAGACGAATGGAGACTGCCATATTGGGATGTGTTAAATGTTGCTAAACGGATTTTTCTAAAAGGTGGACGTTGATGGATTTAAGGGATTTAAGTTGAGGAAATTTCTCAGCGAAAATTAGGAAAATTAGGGATGCGAGGCATTTTGCCCGGTTTCCCGCCGCCACCTTTGGGTGACATCATTTTCTTCATATTACCAAGATTTTTCATCATTTTTTGCATCTGACCAAATTGGTTCAGAAGCGTGTTTACTTCCGTAACGGTGACGCCACTGCCGCGTGCTATTCGCTGGCGTCGCCGGGCATTGAGAATGTCCGGCTTGGCCCGCTCCTTTAAAGTCATCGATAAAACGATGCCTTCAACGCGCTTCATTTGCTTTTCGTCAACGGAAAAGCCCTTAAGATTGCTCATTCCTGGCAACATGCCAAGGATATTTTCGAGCGGACCCAACTTTTTGATCATTTTAAAGGTGCTCAGGAAGTCGTTGAGGTCGAAACTGGCGGTCCGGAGTTTTTTTTCCATCCGCGCAGCTTCCTCCTCATCGATGGCTTCGGAGGCTTTTTCGACCAAGCCCACGATGTCGCCCATGCCGAGAATGCGCCCGGCGAGGCGGTCGGGCACGAAGACCTCGAATTGATCGAGTTTTTCCCCCACCCCGGCGAATTTAATCGGTTGTTGGGTGACTTCCCGCATGGAAAGTGCCGCGCCACCGCGGGCGTCGCCGTCGAGCTTGGTGAGAATGAGGCCGGTAAGGCCCAGAGCTTCGTGAAAATGGGTGGCGACACTGACCGCCTGTTGTCCGGTGGCGGAATCGGCGACGAGCAGAACCTCGCCGGGTTGAAGGAAATCTCGGACCGCTTTTAGCTCCTGGACGAGGGGTTCGTTGATTTCCTGGCGTCCAGCCGTGTCGTAAATCTCGACATTGGCATTTTGGGTGACGGCCCAGGCGGTGGCTTCGCGGACCACGCGGAGCACGTCGGTCTCGCCGGGTTGCGGGCGAAAGAGGGGGACGCCGATCTGGTCGGCGAGGGTGGCGAGTTGTTCGATGGCGGCGGGGCGATGCAGATCGCAGGCGATGAGGACGGGGTTTTTGCCCTGTTTTTTAAGAAGTTTGGCAAGTTTGGCCGAAGAGGTGGTTTTGCCTGCGCCGTTGAGGCCGACCATGAGGACGCGACCGGGTTTGTCGAGATTAATCGGGCTGGCGTCGCCACCGAGAAGGGTGGTGAGTTCGTCGTGGAAGATTTTTACGATTTGTTGCCCAGGCGAAACACTGCGGAGCACCTCTTGCCCGAGGGCTTTTTCCTTTACCCGCGCAATGAAATCCTTGGCGACCTGAAAATGCACGTCCGCTTCGAGCAGGGCCAGGCGCACCTGGCGGAGGGCGTCGTTGACATTGCTCTCGGTGATCGCGCCCTGGCCGCGGAGGTCTTTAAAGACATCCTGGAGTTTGTCGGCAAGTAAGGAAAACATCGGGTGGTTTAGGTAGCGTATTTTTAAGGAATCACAAGGGCCGATGGAGCAAAAGCAGCGAACTTTTAGGTTTATTTGCTCCTTTTGGACAGTGCTTCATGGCGTAATTCCCGGCCCACGGCACAAAGACATCCGCCAAAAATCACCAACGAACCGGAGAGATAAATCCAGAGCAAAAGAGCCATTACCCCGGCAAACGCTCCATAAATAAGGTTGAAATTGCTGTAGCTCCGCAGATAAATGCCAAAAAGAAATTGCACGACTTTTAACAGCAGAGTTATCGAAAGTGCGTATGGCCAGATTTCGCGAAAAGTAATCGAAGTGCGCGGGGCGTATTTATAAAAAAGAAGGAGCACATAAAAGAGAATGATCAGCGGAATAGCCGAGAGAGCGACGTTGAAGACCAGAGGAACAAATTGAGATTCTTCCGGCAATACTTTGCGCACCACAGCGAGAACCGTGGGTAAAATACCGCCCAAGACCATTCCGCTGGCCAGCAGGGCGACCATGGCAAGATTCTTCAACGGAAGATGCCACCAGGCATATTCTTTGGTGCCCCAGGCGCGATTGACGCCTTGCAGAAGTGCCTGGAAAAAGCGCAGCGAACTCCAAGCCAGGGTCAGAACGGCAAGCAGCCCCGCCGATCCGCGGCCTTCGAGCACGCCGTCGAGTGTTTTGACAATGGCCGCCTGGTCCTCGGGCGAAAGAGGGATGTATTGTTCGAGCAATTGCGTAACGGTGCGCGCGGCAACCTCCTGATTTTTCAGGAGACTACCCCCCACTACCGTCACCAACAGCACGAGGAGTGGAAACAGCGAGAAAAAAGCGTAATAAGCAAAGGACGCAGAGCGTTGCTCACCATCGATGTCGTTGTAGCGAAGAGCCGATTTACTGATCAGACGCCAGAGATATCCCGGTAATGCGCGCGTCGGGGAAGCGATTTTAGCCATAATTTAGTTTTTAAAAAATCCGGTTTATCTTATCGCTTCGCACGATAAAACAATAAGCGTTGTCTTTTTTTTCGCCGAGAAAAAAGATGTCCACGCCCTTTCACAGTCATTTGCATGTCATCCCACACCGATCATCCCCAACCAAAAACCGCGCCCAAGCGTCGGTGGTTGCGGCGCTTTTTCGTCGGCCTGCTCCTTGTTTTCGTTCTTATCGCAGTCTTCCATCGTTGGATTTTCTTTTCCACCGTTGCCTTCATCGTGCAGCGCATCGAAAAATCCACCGCGTGGCAAATCGACTATCAATTAAATGGAAATATCTTCACCGCGCTCGAACTCTCGCAAGTTCGCATCCGCACTCCCAAGGATAGTCCGCTCCGGTCCGCTACCCTCGGACGCGCCGCTCTCCAGTATCATCCCTGGCAGGCCATCCGTGGAAACATCCCCGACTCAATCGAAAGTATCGAAATAGCCGATCTTAACTTGGAATTATTTTCCCCCGACTCACCTCAGGAAAAAAAACCGCCCCGGAGAAGCGAAAAACCCGCAAAAATCGCTCTGCCTTTTCCCGAAAAAATCGATCTCCGAGGCATCAACGTCAAAATCATCTCCCCCAACGACGAACTCCGCATCACCCAGGCCGAATTATCGCTTCTCCCCGGAAAAGAAGGTCGATTGGCCGTGGGAGAACTTCACATTCCAGGCTTTCGCACCTTTACCGATCTACAAGGTAAAACCACTTACAACCGACGCGACCTCATCCTTGCCGACCTGGCACTGGCAAAAAACCTCCTCATCGAAAAACTCCAGATCGACGCCTCCCAACTTGGCAATCAGACGCTAACCGTCGCCCTGCTCTCACAAGCTTTCGGCGGAAATTTGCAGGCGGATATCTCCGTTTCCAATCTGGGACGCACCAACGACTTTCTGCTAACCCTGGACACTAACAGCATCGACCTCCGGCAGGCCGCCGGCTTTGCCAGTCCCGGGCTTCCTATCACCGGTGCTCTGTCCAAAGCCGATCTTCGCCTCGAAGGTCAAATCGATGATCTCTCGACCTGGAACGGTGGAGCCATCATCGAGATCAAACGTCCGGGATTCGACACTTTTCTTTTCGATTCGCTCGCTCTCAAGACGAATATTCAACTTGGTCGCTTCGATATTCTCGACACGCTCCTGCGTAAAGACGATCAGACACTTTCCCTCTCTGGCGTCGTTCGTTTTCCTCCGAAAAAAAAGATCTCCTCCCTTCCCGAGGCCAACCTGACTTTTGCAGCCAATTTGCCCGATCTGACCAAAATAGACGCCCGCCTCGCCGGTTCCGCCCTTCTCAATGGCACTCTGCTAATACAAAACAACATTGTAACCACCACCCTCAACTCCACCCTTCAAAAAATTGGCTATGAGCAAATTCTACTGGAAACCGCCACCCTCGCCGCGTCTTTGGAAAAAAAAATCACCACCGATTCCAACGACACCGCCGCCCCCTGGTGGAACGACTCCAAGTTTCAAGCCGAAATCCTCGCCGGCCCATTGCAGGTTTCCAAATGGCAAATCGATAAAGTTCACTCCGTCATTCGCTCCGAAAATGAATCCGTGCGCATGGAAAGTTTGCAGCTTGTCCGCACAACTAACAGCGTCGCCGCCGAAGGCACATTAACCTTGGTCGAAAAACCGGTCGCCCCGCTGCCTGGCGCACTTGATTTAACTCTCAAAATAAACAGCCCGGTTCTGCGGGATTGGCAAACCGATCCCACAGCCACCGAACTTAACGGCGCTCTGCTAGGCATGGGAACTATTACTTGGAAAGACACACATCCCGTTATTGCCTTGTCCGCCGAAGCCTCCTCGCTCCTCTTTCAAAACGTCGCCTTGGGCGAACTCAACCTCATCGCCAATGGCGTTGACGGGCATTATCGGCTCACGCATTTTCTACTCGACATGCCAGGCGATGGTTTCGTGCAGGCAACCGGCCACTTTGATTCATCCGAACCCCGAAAATATGCCAGCCAGATGAGTGCGCGCATCAACGATCTTGCGCGTTACCGCCCCTTGTTAGGATCTGCCAATGCTGAAACACCTCTCGCTGGAACCGTGCAACTGGACTGGAACGGCACCGGCAGCATCACCTCGCGGCAACACGAAGGAAGACTGGCCCTTGATATCCGCGAAGGCATCTACGCCGCGGTAAAAAACATTTTTGTGAACACGTCCGGTTATTATTCGCCCAGGGAAGCCTCCTTCCCAGCACTCAAGATCAGCACCAGCAAGGGGGATTTTAGCACAGCGATCAATTACGCGGCTAATTTGCTGAAATTTGAAAATCTGCAGCTCACACAAAGCGGCGAAACCCGCCTGACTGGTTATCTTTCCATTCCATTTAACTTTGAGGAACTGGCCGATGTGGAAAAACTACTCCCTTTGGATGAACCGCTCGCCATTAATCTAACAGGACGGCAGGTTTCCCTGGGAGGTCTCTTAACCGACCTGGGAATCGAACCTCCCGTCACCGGACGTCTCACCATCGATGCGCAGGGCAAAGGCACCCTGCGCAATCTGGATGCCCTCATCGCACTCACTTTGGAGAATGTCGAAATCCCCCAGGTCAAAGAATTACAACCTCTTACCGCCAAACTCAATCTAGCCATTGGCAATCAACGTGCCAGCCTCACCGGCACCATCCGTGAACCTTCGCTTCAACCCATTACCCTTTCCGGCAGTCTTCCGCTGGACCTGGCCGCCTTGATTTCCACAGGTAAAATACCGCAAAATCTCCCTGTTGCCGCCACCGTTATCCTCCCTCCCACAAATCTGGACGTGTTAACCCGTTACCTGCGTCCATTGCGCGATGTCCAGGGTAATCTCGGGATCAACGTTTCCCTCGAAGGCACCCTCGACAAACCACGTTTCCTCGGTTCGCTCCAGGCGCAAGTCCCGCTCCTGCGCTTTCGTAACAACAGTCTGCCCACCATTCGCGACAGCACGATCAATCTTACTTTTAAGGAAAACATCCTTAACTTTACCGATTTTCGCACCAGCATTGCCGGTGGCCCCATGACGGCCCGTGGCACGATTAATTTAAAGGACTTGTCCGCACCTGTCATGGATCTCGCCCTGGATGGAAAAAGTATTTTGTTTGTTAGAAACGATTCGCTGATCGTGCGCTCCGATCTAGCCCTCCAGGTGCGTGGCCCGCTTGCCGAGGCCGAGGTTTCTGGCACCGTGGGAATCACCGATAGTCGCTTTTTTCGCGAGATCGATATTCTGCCAATCAATCTCCCTGGGCGTCCAGCTCCGGCGGTGGAAGACAAGCGATCCAGCCTTGGCATCACCGCCCCTCCCTTCCGCAATTGGAAATTTAACATCGCGATCAATACCCTCGATTCCTTCCGCATCACCGGCAACCTCGCCAACGGGGAAATCATTGTTAAACTCAAGCTCGAGGGCACCGGCCTTTTCCCCACTCTCGATGGCAACGTGCAGATTTTTAGCTTATTGGCCTCCCTCCCCTTCAGCAGACTCAAAATCGATTATGGGAATATTTATTTCGGCAGGGAACTTCCACCGCTCAACCCCATTCTCGACCTGCGCGGTGTGGCCAACGTGCGCGATTATAAAATCGACGCCTACATCTGGGGCGATCTCGTCAAACCCCAATCCCTTTTCCTAAGTCAACCGCCGCTCAGCCAGGAGGATATCCTAACGTTGCTTGCGACCGGGGTTACCCAAAGTGAAATCGCCGAAAATCCGCAAATCCTCGCCGGACGCGCCGGCTGGCTTTTTGTGCAGAAGTATTTTAACAAAGTTTTCCGTCGCAATCCCAACGCGGTCGTTTCGCAGGATTCCCTCGCGGATCGACTGGACGTGCAGATTGGCAATGTCGATCCCAAGACGGGACGCGAATCAGCCTCGGTGCGACTTAGATTGAGCGATCGCTGGCAAATCATCGGCGACCTCGATCTCACTGGCGGGGCACGCGGGCAGGTGCGCTATCTTATTCGTTTCCAATGAAAGTTCCGCCCTCCTGCATTCGCCTTATCTTTTCTGGTATGTTAGTTTTATTACTGGCATCCGGCGGATATGCGCAGTCTGCTGTCGATCTGAGGTTTTCCGGAGTCGCAGGCATTCCCGAGGAGCAACTTCGGGTGGCAGCCGGCGACATTCTTTCCAGCATCTCCGCGCGTGGCCTCACCCCTCCCCGGGCGGATGACACCGCCTTCTATGTGGAGGTCTATTATCGCCGCCAGGGCTATACCTATGCCGTGGTCAACTGGCAGATCGAAAATGGCGGGCGCACCCTCTCACTCCAGGTCGAGGAAGGTCCGTTAACCAAGTTGGGAAAAGTGACCTGGCAGGGCAATGACAACTATGAGGAGGCGATTCTTAACGATTTCCTCGTCGGCACCACGAGGGAACGTTTTTCGCAGTTTAAAACCAGCCTGCCCTACGTGGAACAGGAAATCGATACCGGGATCGCCCGATTGATTGCCTTCTATCAGTCGGAAGGCTATCTCGATGCCCAGGTCTGGCCGTGGCCCATGGAATATACGGCGGATCTCTCCGAGGCACGTCCCGGCTATACCGTGGTGGAGGGTTTGCGCTATTGGTTTCGCGATATCCGGGTATTGGGAGTAACCCCGGAGCAGGAATCCGTTTTGCAACCGATCCTCCTGGAAGCGAAACTTAAACCGGCTTCCGAACAAACCATCGAGACATTGCGGGGCGATGCGCAGCAACGTTTGCGCAGTCGGGGTTACTTCAACGCAAAAGCCACGCTCGCGGCCTCCGCCTGGGACGTGCAGCGAGGCGTGCTGGATATAGGCATCATTGTGGAACCTGGCGAAATTTATTCGTTCGACGGCATCACAGTTAAAGGGGTGGAGCGTTTGCGCGATTCGTTTCTTCCCGCTCGTTTTTCCCTGTTGACCGGTCGTCGCTACGATCCGGAATTGCTCGATGAGATTTATCGGGAGGTGATTACCACGGGTCTTTTCTCGGAGCTGCGGATGAAGGAGACGCTTTTGCCTGGCAACTTGATCCGGCTGGATTTTACAGTGAAGGAAAATCCAGCCAAAGAGGTGAATTTCTATGCCGGCTTCGGGACCTATGAAGGTGGCTTCATCGGAGCGGGTTATCAAGATCGCAATCTGTTTGGAAATGGACGGCCACTTTTGACGGCCATGGAGTTTTCCCAGCGCGGGATTGTCGGTCGTATCGAATATACCGACCCCTGGTTTCTAGGGCGGGGCAACGAATTAAAGGCGAGAATTTTCTCCAGATCGTTTGATAATGAGGGCTATTCGGTCTTTGATCTGGGGCTGCGGGTGGATGTTAACCGCCAGTTTGGAAAAAAAATCAAGGCCGGTGTGTTTTTAAGCAGCAAACTAGCCCGCACCGAGGCCGAGGAAATCGATCCGCTATTATTGGGGCCATTGGATTACACAGTGCAATCCATCGGTCTCACTGCCACCTATGATGAGCGTAACAATCCCCTCTCGCCCGCTGCTGGCTGGGTGGCCGATGTCTCGGTGAGTTACGATCAAATCAGCACTGGTGCCGTGGGCTTGCGCACATCGTTTCGACTTACCTGGTATCAACCGCTGGGACGCGGATTGCTTGCCATCGGGATGCGCACTTCTGCCTTTCTAACCTCTGGCGACATCGCCGAGGTGCCAATCGATGAACGTTACTTTACCGGTGGTGGCACGACGGTGCGCAGTTTTGGCGAACGTGAACTGGGACCGCGCTTTCTAAACGAATTTCCTCTTGGCGGACTTTCCCGCACCTTGCTCAACGCCGAGTTTGTTCATCCCATTTTCGGCGACATCAAAGGTGCCGTCTTTATCGATGCAGGTAATATTCCACAGGATGGCGCATTGCTTTCCACGTCCGACTTTCGCTATGGAGTCGGGGTGGGCCTGCGTTACGATCTACCCATCGGCCCGATTAGGATTGACTACGGATTCAACCCCGATGCGCGCGAGGGCGAGGCGGCGGGAGCTTTTCATCTTAGTTTTGGCGTTGCGTTTTAATGGCACGAACCTTCAAAAAACAGGCTGTTGCAACCCTGGCAGGATCGATTCGGGCAAAGCCGCCGAAACAGTGATCAATGGCACGTTTACCACCTGGCTAAGGCGCAATTGCGCTGCCACACTGCATAAAATATAGGCGTGCGATGCGGAAAAACCCCATTTTTCCACTAGGAAATCGATCAGCCGATTCAACGCCGCCCGCGCTGCCACCAAGGGATCGCCATGCACCTCGACAAACAGCCATTCCGGTCCGGTGGCCGGACGCCCGGGGCTTCGCAGCATCGGCCCGCTAAGACTACGCCCCTTGTGCAAGGTAAATTCGAGAGTCACATTCGCCGGAGCTTCGATGCCATTGATGCACACTTCGCCGTCGCCCTGGGCGGCATGCACGTCGCCCGTCGAAAACAACGCCCCTGGATTTAACACCGGAAGAAAAAGCGTGGAGCCGGTAATGAGATCGCGCACATCCATGTTGCCTCCAAAAATACCGGGTGGACGGGTTTTAAACTCGCCCTCCTCCCCAGGGGCCACGCCCATGATGCCGGCAAAAGGAGCCAATGGCACCACGGCGGGCGCCAGGGAACGGCTAAGTTCCTTTTCCAATTCCCAGATAAACAAATACGGCTCCGGGAAGCGTTCCGGCAAAAAACCGAGACCCGAAATCATGCTCGACCACCCCCAGCCGTGATGCCGAATATCGCGCACATCGATTTGCAACACGTCACCAGGTTGAGCGTCCTTTACCCAGACCGGGCCAGTGAGCGTGTGGATTTTGCCACGGTCGATGTTGAGGAAATCAGCCGTGGTGGAAGCAGGGGTCACCTGGCTGCCGCTGGAATCGTGGCACTCAAATTCGACGATGTCGCCCGAGGCGATTTCCAGCACAGCGGGCAATGCGCGATTCCAAGTGCTATGCGTGTGGGTTTTGGCGAGAAAATGATGCGACATGGGTAATATTAGGAAAAAAGTTCGACAACCATCTGCACTTCGACGAGTGCATTTTTGGGCAGGGTGGCCACCCCGATGGCGGCACGGGCGTGGCGGCCTGGTTCGCCGTAAAGTGCGACTAACAAATCCGACGCCCCGTCGATCACCAGCGGCGAATCGGGGAAATCGGGAGTGGCATTGACGTATCCATTCAGGGTGACGACTTGTTTGACGGCGTCAAGCGAACCGGCGGCTTCGAGAATGGTGGCGAGCTGGTTGAGCAGACAAAGTTTGGCGGCGGCGTAACCTTCGTCGATTGTTTTATCGATGCCCACTTTGCCTGTGATCACCGCTCCATTGCTTACTGAGATGGTGCCAGCGAGATAAAGCAGGGAGCCGACGCGACGGTAAGGCACGTAGTTGCCGCCGGGACTAGGTGAAGCGGGCAGGATTTCGCCGAGCGAATTTAATTTTTCAAGAATGTTCATGTTAAAAATGGCGGATGGGCATTGGAACTGCTGGGATGCGTTGCATGATTCTTAGATACTCAAAAACTGCGTTAGTGGCATCGATTGCATTTTTACTTTCATTGATTTTTTTCAATAATCTTACCGATTACACTTCCAACCTGAATTTTGTGATTCATGTGCTTTCAATGGATACCACTTTTCCAGATAATAAGCTGATGGGACGCGCGATTACCAATCCGATGATCCATCATGCTTTTTACGCAGGAATCATCGTTTGGGAAGGTCTCGCCGCAATAATTCTCTGGGTGGCTACCGTTGGCCTGCTGAAAAATGTAAAAAGCCCTGCGGCCCGCTTCAATAGTAAAAAATCTCTCGCTGCTGGAGGCATCACCCTTAGTTTATTGTTATGGTTTTTTGCCTTCATCACCATTGGCGGCGAATGGTTCGTCATGTGGCAATCGTCGATCTGGAATGGGCAGGACGCTGCTTTCAGGATGTTTGCCTGCCAGGGGATTATTTTATTGTTTCTCATGCAACCCGATGCGGACTGATTATTTTTCTAAAAATTGCGTCGTATAAGCCGCCTCCGCGCCTAAATCCTTGGTCAACAAGCCGATACCCTTTAAGATATCATATTGTCGCTGCAGCCGCGCTGGATCAAACTTGCCAAATTCGCCCGGCTTCTCCCCGTCGATATATTTTCCCTCCTTGAGTGCATTCCAACTAAAGGCCATTTTATCCGCATTCATCTCTGGATTTTCCTTCTGAATCGCCTCGTGCGCCGCACTCGGATCCACCATATAATCCTTCCAACCGCGCAGACTCGCCGTCACAAACGCCTGCACCAGTGCCGGGTCTTTCTCCACCAGGTTTTTGTTGGTGAAAAACACCCGATAAGGATCAAACCCCGTCGTGCGCGTCAACAAAACCCGATACTTACCCCCCGCCTTCTTCACAAAGAACGGCTCCGACGTAATGAACACTTGCTGAATGTAATTCGGATCCGTTAAAAAGTTGGCCACACTAAAAGTCAGTGGCGCCACTCGAACATTTTTCCAACCAAATTTCTTGTTTAAATATAGAAACCAGGCCGAGGTCGAAGCCACCGCAATTGTTTTCCCCTCCAATTGTGAAAAATCTTCTATCCCGGTCTCTGGCCGCACCATGATCCCAATCGGATCGTGCTGCATCGTTGGTCCCACCGCAATCAGCGGCAGCCCCTGCTCAATTTGAACGGATATGTCATCCGACGTGGACAAACCAAACTCAAGCGCCCCCGTCGCCACTCGCTGACCCGCCACCGCATTCGGTCCGCCCGGCAAAATCGTCACATCCAGCCCTGCCTCGCGGTAATAGCCGCGCACCAAGGCATTGTAATAGCCCCCATGCTCCGGCTGGGGATACCAATCCGTCACCAACGTCACCTTCTTTAATCCATTGGAAGCAACACCCTCCTCCTTCTTCCCGCAACCCGCCCAGAAAAGAACCATCGACACCAACAGGAGAGGGAAAATAACTTTGTAAAATCGCATACTCGCCTAAGCAATGGGTATGCCATCCGTCGATGCTTTTCGCTGCCAAGGCAGACATCCCCCGCCTTGTCACCAATCTGTTCAATGGTGCAAAAAAATAGCCGCAATCAGTTTTCAAATTGCGCATTTATCGCCAATACATCGCACGACAATCCCGATCTACTGGAAAAAACTTTGCATTTATCTCTACCTCGGCATTCGGCACAACAAGTGCTTCCGAGATGCACCATGGTCAGCACCCCGGGCACCGCCTCTAAATCTACGCGCAAAAAAAAGTTATCCGACTCCGAACGGATGCGCGACCTCGTGTCTTTTACCTTTAAAACCTACGAGGGGGATTCGCCCAATCCATTCGGATGCGATATTATTAACACCAAGACCGATGAACGCCTGGTTCGTTGCGTCAACGGCGTCGGAATAGAAAACGATCCCAGCAGCCACGGCGAAGTCCGCGCCATGCGTCTCGGCTGCAAAAAGCTCAAAACCCCCAGTCTGCGCGGCTATACTCTTTTTACCACCTGCGAACCATGCCCCATGTGCATGTCCATGGCACTCTGGGCCGGGGTGGATCGCGTCGTTTATGGCGCCACCATCGACGATGCCGCCAGACATTGTTTTCAAATCTACCTCTCGGCCCGGGAGGTGGCAGCAAAAGGCGACATGCCACGGCCAGTCGTCACCGGTCCAATCGAACAGGAACTCGCATACTCCCTATTCACTCATCCTAAAATGCTCGCGGCTTTTCGCGTCTGGATGAAGGGCAAGCGGCGTAAGCTAGTAACATGACATCAGACCAAATCCAGAAACTAACATCCATCATCCCGCCCTCCCAAGTCCTCACCGAGCCCGCCCAAGTCGAACGGCTCTCGAAGGATTTTTATTGGTATTCGCCCATCCTCAAGCCTCAACTCGAAAACAAACGCGCCGACGTTATCGTCCAACCCACCAGCTTGGAGGAGGCCATTGCCACCATTCGCTTTGCCTTTGCGGAAAACATCCCCGTCACCGTGCGCGGCGCAGGCACCGGCAACTACGGCCAGGCCATCCCGCTCCAAGGCGGCATCGTGCTCGATTCTGCCAATTTCAATAAAATTCATTCCATCCAGAACGGCATCATCGAATGCGATCCTGGCGTCCGCCTCGGCACCATCGAGGGCGAGGCCCGCAAAATTGGCTGGGAACTTCGCTGCTACCCCAGCACCTGGGTCAAAGCCTCCGTCGGCGGCTTCATCGGCGGCGGTTCCGGCGGCGTAGGATCCATTCTTCACGGCGGCCTCGCCGAACCCGGCACCGTCGCCGCCATCGACGTCCTCACCATGGAAGCCGAGCCTCGTGTCATCCACCACGAAGGGCAGTCCGTCCACGACGTCCGCCACTCCTGGGGCACCAATGGCATCATCGTCAAAGTCTGGCTCGGCCTCGCCCCCAAGCAGAGCTGGGCCCAGCTTTGCGCCGTCTTCGACACCTGGGATGCCTGCTACGATTTCTCCGAAAAAATCGCCTTCGACGACACCTGGGTCAAACGCCTCGCCACCTCCTTCGAGTGGCCCATCCCTTCTTATTTCGCACCCATTCGCAAATACCTTCCCGACGGTAAATCCGCTGTGTTTTTCGAAATTGAAGATTCCCAAGCCGAGCACCTCAAAACCGCCGCCGAAGCCGCGGGAGGCACCGTCACCTACCTGCAAAACTACTCCGAACCCCGCAAAGGCCCGCTTCTTTCCGATTACGTTTACAATCACACCACCCTCTGGGCCATCAAAGCCGACAACGCACTCACCTACCTGCAATGCGGGTTCGAGACAGACCGAGTCCGCGAACAGTTCGCCCTCCTCAAAGCCAGGTTTGGAGACGACTTTCTTTTTCATCTCGAATTCGCCAAAGGCGGCGGCAAGGTCGGGGTCGGCGCCATCCCCATCATCCGTTATTCCACCGACGAACGCCTCTGGGAGATGGTCCATTATTGCGAGGAAATCGGCGTCGGCGTCGCCAACCCGCACCTTAACTTCGTCGAAGGCGGCGGACGTTATCGCCCCGACAACATCCAGTTGCTCACCAAACATAAATACGACAAACGCGGCCTCCTCAATCCTGGTAAAATGAAAAGCTTTACCCCCAACCCGGATGATCTCGCAACCCTATGAGAACCTGGATACCAGACAGCCGTTTCCTACCTTACTTCACCTGGAAACAAGTGGAGGCACTTCCGAAGGATGATACCATCATCATCATTCCCACCGCAGCGGTCGAGCAACACGGACATCACCTGCCTCTGGCCACCGATACCTTGCTGAACAATTTATCGCTCGGCAAAGCACTCGCCTTGTTGGATCCCGATCTCCACATCTACGCCCTGGCACCGGTATGCTACGGAAAAAGCAACGAACATCTGGGTTACCCTGGCACTATCTCCATGCGGGCCGAAACCTACATGGCCGTCATTCGCGATATCGCCGCCAGTCTGCACGCTGGCGGATTCAAAAAAATCGTCCTGCTCAACTCCCACGGCGGCAATTCGTCGCTCAACGAAGTGATGGCCCGCGAAATCCGCGTCGAGTTTGGGATGCGCGTTTTCACCATGGGTGCCGGTGGAGCTTATCGGCCCGAGGGAATGAGCGAACAGGAATTAAAATACGGTTTTCACGCCAATTCCGGGGAAACCTCCCTGCTTCTTTACGCCACACCCGACCTGGTTCACACCGACAAATATACGGTAAACTACATCGCGCATGTCGATGATCCGCCCTCGCTTATTTCACCCGAAAGAGGTGCCGCCAACTACGCCTGGGTGACCAGCGACCTGGCACCGAGCGGCGTAATGGGTGACCCCAACGGTTCCTCTGCGGAAAAAGGCCAGCTCTGGGCCGAGGGCGGCGCGCAAAGTGTCGCCGCCATCCTCCGCGAAATGTATACTTATAAAAACAATTGGGACAAATGATCGACTGCGGCAATGGCGTAAAGCTCGAGCGCAACGTCCGCTGCACCCTGCGAGATGGAGTTACTCTCGCCTCCGATCACTATCATCCAGCTTCTCCCGATCCGCGTCCCACTTTGTTAGTCCGACAGCCGTATGGCAAGGATATTGCCAGCACCGTCGTTTATGCACACCCGGTTTGGTTTGCCCGCCAGGGATATAACGTCGTCATCCAGGACGTGCGTGGTCGCGGCGAATCCGAAGGCGATTTCTATCCATTCCAACACGAGGGCCGGGACGGGTTCGATACCATCCAATGGCTGGCTTCCCGCCCCGAATCGGATGGGCAGGTGGGCATGTATGGTTTTTCCTATCAAGGTGCCACCCAATGGCTGGCTGCGGCGGAAAAACCTCCCGCGCTCAAAGTCATTGCCCCGGCCCAGACCTGCATCGATCTTTTTCGCGGCTGGTTTTACATGAATGGTGCTCTCCGGCAGGCCACGACCATCGGCTGGGGCCAGCAAATGCTTCGCGAGGACGCCCGCCGTCGCAAACTGCGCGCTGTTAGTAACTCGTTGGAAAAAGCCTGGACCAATCTCCAGCCGGAAATCGTGCAGGCGCCGTTGCTGGGGGGGCGCCTTTTCGAGAGCGAAGGTCTGCCCACCTATCTCCACGATTGGCTGGAGCAGAACCAGCCCGGCTTTTTCTGGGAAAAAATGGATGTTAGCACCCGCATCGACGCCATCGACATCCCCGCCCTCCACGTCTCCGGCTGGCAGGATTCCTATCTCAACGGCAGCATTGCCGGATTCAACGCCTTTTCCTCTCGTAATAATCATCATCTCCTCGCCGGTCCCTGGATGCACATCCCCTGGGGGAGAAAAGTCGGCGACCAGGATTATGGCGAATCCGCCGCACTCGATACCGATGCGATTTTGCTCAAATGGTTCGATCATTGGCTCAAAGGCAGCGGCGATTTTGACGATGCACCGCCCATCCGCCATTTTGTGCTCGGTAAAAATGAATGGCAATCGGCCAAAACCTGGGGATCGAATCTCACCGGGACCACTTTTTTTCTAACCAGCGACGGACGCGCCAATTCGAGCAAAGGTGACGGGCGTTTGCTAACAGAGATTCCAGATCATTCACCGCCCCGCGATATTTTTATTCACGATCCCGAAGTGCCGGTTCCCTCCTCCACCCAGGGCGATCAAAGTTCCATTGCCCAGGGTAATAACGTTCTTTGTTATATCACCGCTCCACTGGCTACGCCGGTGCAAATCCTCGGTCGTCCCCGGCTGCGACTTTATGCCTCAAGTTCCGCCGCCCAGACTGATTTTGTCGGGAAGTTAGTCGCAGTCTCGCCTAACAATCGCTCCACTTACATCTCCATCGGCATCGCCCGCTCACAGCATCTTTTTTCCTCTTCCTATGCCGCCGAGACGGTTTATTTCTGGGATTTCGAGCTGGAAGCCACCTCCTTTTATATCAGCGAAGGGCATCGCCTCCGCTTGGAAATCTCCAGTTCGGCTTTTCCGCTTTTCGATCGTAATCCCGGATCCGACATTCCTCCCGCTCTGGCCGATAGCTGGACCTGGTGCAGATCCACACAAAACATCCTGCACGACGCCGCCCATCCCTCGTCAATCATATTACCTCTCGCAGAATCCTAATTACACATGCAAGATGTTCATCCACCCTATATCAAACTGGAAAATCTCACCAAACGTTATGCCAATGGCAACGTGGTGCTCGACCAAATCAATCTCGATTTTCAAAAAGGCGAATTCGTTAGTCTCATCGGCCCCTCCGGTTGTGGTAAATCCACCCTTTTAAAACTTATCTCCTCGCTCACCCCCATCACCTCTGGCTCGATTTCCATCGACGGCATGCAACCCGTGAATGCGCGGGAAATCATGTCCTTTATTTTTCAGGACGCCACCCTGCTCCCCTGGCGCACGGTCGAAGCCAACGTCGGTCTCGGTTTGGAAATCGAAGGCATCCCGAAATTTACCCGATTGGAAAAGGTTAACAGCCTCCTCGCTCTCGTTGGCCTCGAACAAGTCGGCAAAAAATTTCCCCGCGAACTTTCCGGCGGCATGAAAATGCGCGTCTCCATCGCTCGCGCCCTCGCCACCACGCCGGAAATTCTCCTCCTCGACGAACCCTTCGCCGCACTCGACGAAATGACCCGCGACCGCCTCAACGAGGAACTCCTCCGCCTCCGCGAACAATCCGGCTGGACCGGCATCTTCGTCACCCACTCCGTCGCCGAAGCCGTTTTTCTTTCCACCCGTATCATCGTGCTCTCGGCCAACCCCGGCCAGGTCGCCCAGGATATCCCGGTTAACTTCCCCTTTCCGCGCACCGAGGAATTGCGACTTTCCACCGAATACGAGCAAATGGTCACCCATGTCTCCCGATCCCTGCGCGCCGTGCAAAAGCTATGAACAAAACTCTCTACAACATTCTCAGCGGCCTCGGAGTTTTTTTCACCGTCATCCTCGTCTGGTATCTCATCATCGGGATTGGCGGCCTCCCCCGCTACATGCTCCCCGCTCCCCTCGACATCGCCAAATCCGCCATCGAGAAAAGTGATAACCTCCTCTTTGCACTCAGGATCACCGCCACCACCGCCATTCTGGGCTTCGTCTTCAGTCTCATTTTTGGCGTTTTTGTTGCCATCATTTTCGCCGAATTTCCTCTCGTGCGCCGCATGCTCTATCCCTACACCGTTATTCTCCAAAGCGTGCCCATCGTGGCCATCGCCCCCCTCATTATCATGTGGGTCGGTGCCGGACCCGTCTCCGTTACCCTCGTCACCTTCATTGTCTGCGTGACGCCTATCATCGCCAATACCACCCAGGGTCTCATCAGCGTCGATAAAAATCTGCAAGACCTCTTTCTCATGAACAATGCCAGTCGCGCCCAAATCCTCTGGAAACTGCGCGTGCCCAACGCCATTCCCTCTCTCATGGTCGGGGCGCGGATCTCCGCTGGTCTCTCCAGTATCGGCGCCATCGTCGGCGAACTTTTCACCGGCTCCAACCGCGTCGGCGAGGGCGGCCTCGGCTACTCCATCACCTATGCCAATTCCCAGCTCCAGACCGATTATCTTTTCGCTCTCGTCGCCTGCTCCACCGGACTTGGCCTCGTCCTGGTTTTTATCATCATGTTCTTCGAATGGCTCCTGCTCCATAACTGGCACGAATCCGCCCGCCCGGTGGACGCAGACTAGATCCATCCGGGTAATTCTCCATCTCATGCTTCGACAATTCACCCCCGATTTTCCAGGTTACTGGCTTATCACCCATCCCGATCACGCCCGTCTCGCCGGTCAATTTGCCGAGGCCTGGGGAAATGATCTTTTTCTAACACCCGAGCCACGTTTCGATGTCCTCGAGGCGATCCACCATCACGATGACGGCTGGCTTCTGCGCGATAGTTGCCCCGAAATTACGCGCCAGGGCAAGCCCTCGGCTTTTTCCTCCGAATTGGTGGGTAAATATTCCGCTTTTGAAGAAATCGATCTCGATGCTTATCTTGCCGTGCGTCAACGGGCTTTGGAAGAAATCTCCACCCGCAATCCCTACGCCGCCATCATCATTTCCAAGCATACTTACAATCTGCTCAGTGCCCGTGCAGATCGCTCCACCATTGCCGATAAAGATCAACCCCTGCTCGATACATTTCTCGATAACCAATATCGGCAGCAAAAAGAATTGCGCGATTCGCTAATACTGGACGGCTCCTACCCATCCGAGGCGATCACATGGGAAAAATTGGAGCAACATTTTCGCCTCCTCCAGGCTTGCGATAATTTGTCGCTTCTTTCCTGTGTGGATTATTATGGCACAGCCTCCCTTCTGCATCCCCTGCCGACGAAGAATGGCAACGAGGAGGTCGCTGTGCGCGGCCTGGGTCAACGCCGGTTTACGCTCGACCCTTGGCCTTTCGCCTCTTCTACTCTTTCCTTTTCGATCATCGCACGGCGTGTTCCAGGTGAAACTTTCAGCACCCACGAAGAATTGCGCGACGCCTTCCATCTCGCCCTGCCCACGCAGCTAACCATCGAACTATCACCAGCATGAGACCAAGCACTCTGGCATTTATCCTGTTTTCCCCGACACTTTTGTTCGCCGAAAAATTTCCCATGACCATGGAGTTGGATTGGAAACCCAACGTGCAATTTGCCGGCATTTTACTGGCTCAGGAAAAAGGCTGGTATGATGAAGCTGGCTTGGAGGTTACCATTCCGAAATTTGACACCGAAAAAGATATTGTCGCTCGTGTGGCGGCATCGGATAACACCATCGGCAGCTCCGAAAGCGGTGTTTTGCTTCGCGAACGCCATAAAGGAGCAAAAATAAAAGCCATCGGAACCATGTTCCAGGGAAGCCCCCTTTCTTTTATTAGTTTAAAAACCTCCAACCTAACCAAAGTAGCCGATTTGAATGGTAAAAGAATCGGATTGCACAGCGACACACCCAAGGTTCTGGAGGTGATCTTTAACTACAACAAAATTACCGATTATCAGGTTTATCCCGTCATTGTGGGTTATCAGATGGAGGAACTCAAAACAGGAAAAGTGGATGCCGCCCAGGGATATTTGATCGATGAAGCCGTGATGCTGCAAACCCAGGGCGTGGAGATTAACGTCATCCCGGTGGTTGAAAATGGTTACTCGGCTTATTCGCAGACGTTTTTTGTTTCCGAGGATTTCATTGCAAAACATCCCCGGCAAATCAAGAAATTTCTAGAAGTGACCTTTCGTGGCTGGCGGGAAGCTTTCGCTCATCCGGAAGCCACTGCGAAATTGGTGATCGAGAAATTTTATCCCGAAGGAACTCTCGCTTATCAAACTGAGTCCCTTCGTAAAATTGAAAAACTCGTGACTTTGGAGAATCCAGAAATCGGGCAAATGCGCCGCGAAACCTGGCAGGCTAGCATCGATATGTTTCTTTTTTATAAGATTGGTGAGACACCGAAAACGGCGGATGAGATTCTCGACTTCCAATTTCTAAACGCCATCTATCCGAAGCCGCGGCAAGGCGACGTTACTCATTAAATCGTCGCGTGAAGGCGACGGGCGGCTTTGGCGTGTTTCTCCCGCAACGTAGGTAGATCGATGGTGGTCAACCGTCCTTCGCGAACCGTCACGCGTCCCTGCACGATGAGCGTATCCACATTTCTGGAAAAACAAAGCAGCAGAGCGTGCAACGGATTCTCCGCGCCATTGCTCCAAAGATCTTCCGCCGGGAATAGTGCCAGGTCTCCGCATTTGCCTGTTTCCAATGATCCTATTTCTTTTTCGCGTCCCAAATTTCTCGCCCCTTCGATGGTCGCCATCTCCAGCGCGGTCTCCACCGTGAGCGCATCTGCACCGCGGGTCACCCGATTGAGCAAAAGCGCGTTGCGGGCTTCGTTCAACATATGCCCCGAATCGTTCGAGGCACTTCCATCCACGCCGAGGCTCACCGCACTCCCGCCAGCCCGTAAATCCTGCACCCGGCAACAGCCCGAACCCAGCCGCATGTTAGAAGTGGGGCAGTGCGCAACCCCCATTTTTGCTCCCGTGATTTCTAACACCTCGCGATCATTAAAATGAATGCCGTGCGCCAGCCAGACGAGATCGTTTTTCCACTCGTAATCCTCCAACAACTCAAACGGACGACGACCAAACAATTCCAAAGCCTGCGCATCCTCCTCCACCGTCTCCCCGCTGTGCGTGTGCAGGCGGATGTTGTTTTTTCTTCCTAGACGCGCAGTTTCCCGCATCAGATCGCCGCTGCAGGAAAAAACCGTGCAGGGAGCATACGAAACCTGGGTCAAAGCCCCCGGCATAGTCCCGTGATAGGTGGCCGTCAACCGCTCACTATCCGCCAGAATCTGGTCAATCGACTGGCAGAGCCAGGGCGGAACGATCTCCGACGGACGATCCATGCAACCCCGGCATCCGGTAAAGCGCAGGCCCACTCTTTTGGCGGTCTCAAATTGCACCGCCTGATCCAGCCCATCCGGAAACACATAATGATGATCCGAAGTCGTGGTGCAACCCGAAAGCATCAGCTCTGCAAAGGCCATTTCCGTGGCCAGCCCAAGTTCCCCGGTGGTCAAAGTGCGCCAGATTGGAAGATGTCCCTTTAGCCAGGGCAATAACGGCAGATTCGAAATCGGGGTATATGCGCGGGCCAGATTTTGGAACATGTGATGGTGCGTATTCACAAAACCGGGAACCACAATACCTTCATGAGCATCGATTGTTTCGGTGGTTTCGATGGTTTCTGGCGAGGAACCCGTCCCCAGACTGGTGATGAAACCGTCGGTAATGAGAATCCAGGCATCGCGCAGAATCTCGCGGTCGGAATTCATGGTGACGAGCCAGCCAATGTTAGTAATCAGAAGTCGGGGCATAGAATAAAAAGCGTAGAAGCCAAGGAAGGAAGCGATGACGCCTCCAACCCTTCAAGCGGGAGTGACGCTGCGGCTACGGATTCTCCGTGAGCGGAATTTCTGTCGCCGGCAATGTCGGATCGATGCCTAGCCTGGCCGGGGTAAAATCGGACGTGAACACCGTGGACAGATCCACCGGCTTGTCGATCAGTTCATATTCCAGCATCACTTGTTGCAGCGTCTCCCAGCGTTTGGGATCCACCGCTCCAAGAGATTCCCCCTTGGCGGGGTCGCCGTCTGAGAATCGGAGTTCGCGCATTTTATTAAATCCAAAAATCATCCCCTTCCACTCCATGGTCGGACTAATCGAGAGAATCTTTTTATGGGTTGGCCCCGGATTACGATAGTATTCCTTCCAACCGCGGTAGGCGCCCTCGCTGAAGGCTTTGACTAGCTCCGGATGCTTCTCCACCAGCGCCTTGTTGGCAATGATCACGCGGTAGGGATCGAAACCGCTGCCGCTGATTTGTAGCACACGCGATCTGACTCCTTCCTTGAGCGCATAATAAGGCTCGCTCGTGGGATAAGCCTGCTGAATGTAATTGGGATCGACGATAAAATTAGCCACCGATCCCGTGACCGGACGCACCCTCGTTTTGGTGAGATTGTATTTCTTTTGTAAGTAGAGAAAAAAGGTCTGTCCGCTGGCGATGGAAACATCGCGATCTTCCAAATCGGCGAATGTTTTCACCGGAGAATCCTCCCGCACCATGATGCCTTGGGGATCGTGCTGAAAATAGCTGTTCACCGCAACAATCGGCAGTCCGCGCGAGACGGCGAGAATTACCGCATCGCCCCGGCTGATTCCCAAACCATTGGGATCGATTGACACGATGCGTTCGATTTCCGCATTCGGGCCACCGGGAATCACATTGACCTCGACGCCTGCCTCGCGCCAGTAACCGTTGATGTCCGCTGCATAATACCCGCCATGTTCCGGCTCGGGAACCCAGTCGTGAGTGAAGTTAACTTTCGGCAGGTCGCCGGGAGAGGCTGCTTTTTTCCCGCAGCCAGCAATTAAAGCCAGCCCCATGATGATCACGCCCAGAAGAACGGGTCGGGCTATGTTAGCACTAACGGCTTGCCGTGCAGGTGACAACATGGTAATAAGGAACAGTTTTGGTAGGATAAACATTGAGATCGATCCGTGCGGAGGCAATGGCCTTATCTTTTTCGAGATAAGCCATACTGAGCTTTTTGATTACCACCTCCCAATAATCATCCTTGGCGGGATATTCCTTGAGAAAAGTGGTCGCCATCGTGTAAAGCGGAATGAAGTCGGGATATTCCTTGGCAGCCAATCCGGGCACGTAGGTGAAAGTGACCTTGATATCGACCACGTTTGGCCCCTGATGTTCCAGGGGAATGGTTTCGATCTCAAACGAGATGCCTTCCTCAAATTTTGGGTCTTTCTCCGCTGCCATTGAGGAAGACGCACCACCTGCTAAAAATAATGTAAGAATAAGTAAGAGTTTTTTCATAAGAATTTTGTTGAAAAAGACAAACCCCGGTCGTCCATCCAGACGACCGGGGCTGCCTGCATTAACCAAATGACAATTTGTTAGAATCTGACCTTGAAGGTGAGTTCGGCGCTGAGCGGCTTGTCTGGAAAGACCAAGTCGTTGGCGGTAAAGTTTGCCGTGGGAGTGTAATTTCTCTCATCGGTGAAGTTATACACATTCAACTGAACTTCCCAGCTCTTCTGTTTGTAGAAGATCGCACCGTTCCAGGTAACCTGGGCGGGGATGACAAGGGTGCCTTGGAAGTTTTGTTCGATTTCACCTGTTACTTGTGGCCCGAAGCTGATACCAAATCCGGAGTCAAACTGATAAGTAACGTAAGCGTTAAAGAGCAGATCGGGAATACCCGCGATGTCGGGGCTGGTGCCATCGGTGGGCGAACCCGCGTAGTTCGGGCTGAAACCACCGAAAGGATTAATCCCGCCGCGGCCCTGGCCACCATTCGCATCCGTGAACCCGGGTCCGAAAATATCGAGATAATTCCCGGTCTGGGAGTAGATATTCCGACTTGTGATTCCGGTGAAGTTCGACTTCGCATAAGTGAAGTTGGCACTTGCATTGAAGTTACGATTTGGCTGGTAAGTCATCTCAACTTCGATACCGCGGGACTGGACGCCCTGGGCATTGAAAAACCGGTCTCGTGACACGCGGGTTTGATAGTAGCCCGATACCGAGGCAAAGAGTGTGTTATCTAGCGCACTAACTTTGATCCCGGTTTCGTAAAGTTCCGACTCGTTGACTAAATCAAGTCGGGTGAAACTCTGTTGGAGACTGCCGAATTGGTTGGTGGCCACCGCAGTGGTTTTATTGTAGGTGGCATACAAAGTGACCCATTCAACTGGCTTGATTACCAAGCTACCGAAATATGCCTGATTGGTGTCGCTGTTTTGATTCCGCGGACCTGCTGGAGTCGGAGCCCCAGACCCGTCAAGCTTTCTTCCCAAAGCGGGAACGTTGGCTTCTCCATCGATCAAATCGATGCGAATACCACCATATAAAGAAACATATTTGTTAAATTTGATCTCGTTCTGGAGAAAGAAACCAACTTGCTGCAAGGTGGATTCTGTCCGGGCGCCAAAGAATCCTGCGGTGTAACCGCGGGGAGCACCTGGTATTTGCTGGCCGTTAAAGATCACACTGCCAGGGAATTGGGGCTCTTGATTGTTATTCAAATCATAGATACTAAAAGGCTCGTTGTCGAAATCCTGATAACTTTCGGAATCTTCGTAGCGGTAACTAACACCCAACACAAAACTGTTTAAGATGCCTTCGTTGACCACGGTTTCCTCAAGCACAGCCTTGCCGTCTTTACTGAGGCCATCCTTGCCGGTGTTGGGCTTGCTAACCGTGCTGGTAGAACCAAACAAACTGAATTTACCCTGTAATTCCAAACGGGTATCGAATGTATCCGATTTTGGAACCCACTCGGAATACCCGTAAGTGGAATATTTACGTGTTTCGATGCTATCGAAAAGTGTGCGATTGACTAGGCTCAGGTTCTCGTTGAATGCCAGCGAGGAGACCAATTGTGTGGTGAAGCGCTTACCATAGGCAGAGTCATTTTCATTGGTCAGAGTCTGGAAAGGATAAAGTTTTACTTTTTGATCTTCGAAAGAGCCATCTGGACCGGCATCTACAAAGCCTGCCCAACCTGGGCCGGGACTGCCAAAAAACAACGGTGTGAACGGTCCAGAAACATACGTTCCGCTATCAATCAACTCCTGGCTCACGCGATTGAAACCGACGTTTTCATTGAAGCGACTTTCGTAGAATTGCGCCGTATAATCGAAGGTGAGACTATCGGTTGGAGTGTAGGTGACAGCGAGGAAGATATCCTGGACATGATCGACGGTGTTTTGATAGTAGCCATCTGCCTCGCGACCGAAATAGCTAAGACGAACGGCCAGCTTATCCTTGATGACGGGGACGTTGAGATCAACGGTCCATTCGGGAGAAAAGTAGCTTTGTCCGCCGGGCACATAAGTCCCCAGTTTGCCGGTGATATCGAGTCGCACGCGATCGAAATACGGTTTTTTGGTAACAAAGTTAACATAACCACCCACGTTGGGAGTCGGCCCGAAAACTGGTGAACCGGGTCCTTTGACGATATCGAGTGCTTCGACACCGTTGAAACTGGGCGGAAAACTATTACGGACGAATTTGAGACGCTGACCGTTTTGGTAAAGTTCGGAAAACACACCACGAATGGTCGGCACGCCTTGCGCACCGAAGATCGACGGCGTGTATGTGCCGGAAGAGTATTGTCCAAGACTGTTAACATCGTCGATTTGACGGGCTTCGAGCTGGGCTTTGGTGATCGTGCTGACGGCACGCGGTGTGTCGAGGACGTTGGCGTCGGTGCCCAAAGCTGAGCTGACTGGACGCACCGTTGGCAAAACGGTTTCTTCGAGTGGAATGCCGGTAACGAGGAGTTCGTCGAGGGTGGCGTCGGGTGTTTCCTGGGCGTAAGCCATTCCTCCGACACTGACCAACCCAATTGCTAGGTAATTGCGGAATTTCATAATGTGCGAGCGTGTGCTCAATACTAGTTCAAGTTAAGGTTAAGTTTTTTTGATTCTGTGTGGCCTCCGTGTGCAGAATCGACTAGTGGATAATTCAGGCCGATTGAGCCGATAGCAATCGACGTGCCATCCCTCGAGGTATTTGTTTTTAGCCAGTAAATCTGTTTGTAAATGTTGGCAGGATGGTTTTGTGTGTCGTTACAGATTAAAAATATGTGGCTAAATTTACACAGTCTGGTTTTTTATAATCAACGCAGGGAGTTTAAAAAGAAGGTTTGATTTTTTCTTCTCCGCAAAGAGAATACGCAAATGCAGGAGGATGATCTGGTGGTGGCTGAGCTAAGAGCTTTGCACGAACGATATGAAATGGCCCTTACGTCCAACGATGTGGCGACCCTGGATGCCTTGTTTTGGGATTCTCCCAAAGTAATCCGATTTGGAATGACGGAAAATCTCTACGGAGTGAAGGCGTTGCGAGAATTCCGGTGCAATCGTCCCTCGAAAGGGTTGCAACGGGAAGTGGTGAATGTGCAGGTGCGGGCATTTGGTCGGGACACAGGCGCAACGACGGTGGAATTTGCCCGGTTTGTGGACGGAAGACGTAAAATCGGGCGTCAAAGTCAATTTTGGATTCGATTTCCTGAAGGTTGGCGGATTGTGTCAGCACATGTCTCTTATTTACAGGAGAGC
>JBBRFA010000023.1:0-34245 GCA_038225185.1 Chthoniobacterales bacterium | reverse complement strand
AGCCTCCGGGTTCATGTTTTTTGACGCGGTGTCTTCCGCGAATTTCTAATGGGTTAGCTAACATCACTGCAACACTCGGTAGTTTCTACTGGCTAGGTTTTGAAACAACAGGTCTTTCACCTGATAAGAAGCGCCTTGCTTAGCTTGGCGCACAACGTCTAGCGATGGCGCCCCTACTAGCGGGAGCCAACGTCGAACGCGGGGTGAAGGTTGTAGCTACGGAAAATCATCGAAACTGGGCGGCTGGTAGGGGTTGCACTGGCGCGTCTTGTTAGCCTTTATCTTCACGCAGGTCTGCTATTACCACTCCGTCACTTCCAGCAAACATCGACTGGTATTCACGTAGTATACCCACGGTGTTTGAATTGATGACTTCAACTTCAAACATTATCTTTATGATTTCTGGCGTATTCTCTTCATAGCCTCGACCGCGCAGCGGCTCTCCATCTGCGCCCTCTCCTCTTGGCTTCGGCGCGGTCCGAAAGTAGTTCTCGAAAAGGGCTCCGGGACCGCCGTAGGGTTGTTCCCGGCTCAACGGGCAGCAAAACAGACATGGCAGAGGAATGGAAAGTTCCAAAAGCGAACTCGATTCTACGCGTGATCGCGGCCCGCCAAATAGCAAGTCATAGACCTCCTGCGCTGAGCAAATGTGAAGCGATTCCGGGCGAGAGGTGCGTTGGCACCTCTCCTTGCCCTCAGAAAATCCATACAGTGAGTAGATCGGATAAAAATTGTGTGAGGCACTCGAATCTAAAAGGATGTCAAGCTGGTATCCATTGCGGTTGGAACGCGCAAGGTCGGGGTAATGGTCGACATTACGCTTCACCTTCTTCGCCTGAACGCGTAGCTTGAAACACCCACGCCTCGATAGGATCCACCAATCCCAATCTGCGCCAGAGGATCGTCCCTCTTCGTGACGTGAAAATTGGTAATAGCGGATCTGAGAACAGTGTTGATCGAGATAATCAAGAAGCCAATCCGTGATCGATTCCTCCTTCACCGATGGTTGTCTTTGCAGCCAGCCGGTGACATATTGTGAGGCTGCTTCGGTCGTTTCGCGGAGTGTCTTCATTTCTTGGCTAACGTCGAGGTGTGGCACCGGCTACCGGGAGCGCCACTCCGCTACAGGGTTAAGGGTTATAATCACGAGGGTCATTTGAACTCGGTGCGGGTAGCCGGTTGTCCACCACCGTCTTGTTGTGCAGTTCTGAATTCTAGAGGATTGGCTATTTAGCGACCTTCCTGTAGTGCCTCACGAATTTCTGCGAGCGTCTTCTTGTCGGATACCGTTGCAAACTTGTAGTTGCCATCAGCAATCGCCGGCCTGAAAACCGAAAATCTATAGAACAGGCGAGCGTCTGACCCATCAGTTCCAGTAATGTTCAGCGATGCAGAGTCTGAAATCCGAAAATCGACACCGGCCGAGGTGGCTTTGAATTTCTGTGATGATCCGCTAGCACTGATTGCTGAGACTCCCTGAACTTTGGTTTCAAGTGATTTACCGATTGTGAGTTCATCAATGAGAACATACAGGATGCTCCCATTTGATTGGATGGCTTCATCTATCTCCATAGAGTCAACGAAAGATTTGTCAGTATTCATTTCGCTGGTAATTGCTTCTACAATTTTTTTATACGCATGCTTCTTGAGGCCCTTAGCTTCTAGTGACGATTTAGAAGATACCTCAGCTTGAAGGTCTAGGACTTCCTGAGGTGTGAGCTTAACGCCTCCAGTAAACTTAGCGGAATTTTCAAATGTCACGCGTTCATCTCTTCCAGAAGTATCCGTGATTAAATTGCTCGACGGTGTTCCGAGTGTGTTCAGTCTGGTCAGTGTTTTCTGATCAGAATCCCATTTTAGGAACTGCCCAAGAGATGAGCCATTAGTGTTGATAAGACCCTTTTTGGTTGCAGCTTGGTGTAACTCCATATTTGCAGTGCAAGATGAGCATATGAGAGCGACGCTGATTGGAACGAGGGCGAGCAGAGTTGGTTTCATGGCTATTGATTGTTTGGTTAGTAGTGGATTAGGATTAACATTAGAATGCGGCAAAGCGGAAGTGGATATTTTGCACAACGTTGTTTAGTCACACTAAACTGTGGTTTGTTTGGTTCGCAGACAGTTTTATGTGGATTGTAGGTTGAATTCGTCCACAGTCGCGGTTGTGACGTTGAAAGTAGTTACTCATGAGTAAACCCATTCAAGCAAAATCTTCGCCGGAGGTCAAGCCTTGGGTGCGACGCGCGAACTAAATATGGTGACAGGTATAAAGTTAAAAACATTCCTGCGGTAATGCCGGCAGCGGGTTTTCGTGGCCATCGATCACGGCTTCCACTCAACGCCGGGCTGGTTGCGGGCAATTTCCCGTTTTTGGCTGGGCTTTTCCCGCCCCACTCCCACCACTGCGATCAAACTCTTCCAGAATCGCCTCCCGCCTGACGCGATCTGTGCGGACACGGCCCAGGCGGTGTGTTTTTAAAAGATGGCAGAGAACTTCGGTAAGGGGTGTAGGTGTCATAGGCGGTTAACCTACGACGCCTCTGGCACCAACATCCAGAGGCACCCGGCGTGACGCTTACACGCTTACGACCTGGGCGTTGCTTTGACTGCTCTACCGTCGGATGGATTGCCGGGGGTAGCTGTTGTCGATGATGTCGCGCAGACGTTCGCCGCTCGTTACTTTATAGGAAGCCAGATCAATGTTAAAATCGGGACCAATGACCGCGATGCCGAATGGGCTGCCCGAAAATCCGTAGTTGGCGGCGATGCCCTGGGGGTCGCGGGCGATCAGGAATGGAATGTCGGATTTTACCACGCCCGATTCTTCCGTGAAAGCGGCGACAAAGAGGGTTTCGCGTCCGGCAAACTGACGGTAAAGCCGTTCGACTTCGCGTAATTGTTTGCGAAAAGCACCGGTGCGAGCCGAACGGGCGACGATGAGGACGACGGGTTGTTGTTTAAGGCTGCGGAGGGCTTTGGAACCGTCGTTGAAGCTTTCCCATTGGAAATCGGGGGCAGGTCGCACGACGGGCGAGAGGCGTTCCGGGGAGGATTGAGCCTGGAGGAATGGTGCGATGACCAGGACTAACAGAGGCAGGAAAAATTTCATAAAAAAGTGGATCAGACGCGCATGATGTCGGCTTCTTTGCTTTCGACGTGTTTATCGATGGAGACGACGAATTTGTTGGTGAGATCCTGGATTTCTTTTTCGAGATCACGCTGGGTGTCTTCGGTGATTTCGCTGGCGATTTTAAGTTTTTTGACGGATTCCATGCCATCGCGGCGATTAGCGCGAACGCGGACGCGGGCTTCCTCGGCCATTTGTTTGATGGATTTGGCAAGGTCGCGGCGTCGTTCCTCGGAGAGTTCGGGGATGGGGATGCGGATGATTTTGCCGTCCACCACAGGATTGATGCCGAGGCGGGATTCCTTGATGCCGCGTTCGATATCCTTGGTGGTGGCAGCGTCGAAAGGTTGGATAACGAGAAGGCGCGGCTCGGGGGTGGAGATGAGGGCGAGCTGTTTGAGCTTCATGAGCGTCCCGTAAGCCTCGACTTCGATGTTATCGACGAGGGCTGGGGAGGCTTTGCCGGTGCGGACGCTGGCAAATTCCTGGACCATGTGCTCCACGCTTTTTTCCATGTCGGCTTCGGTATTGAAAAGGATTTCGTCGGATGTCATAAAAAACAATGTGAGCTGCCAAAAGGTTACGCTTCGCCGGTAACGAGCGTGCCGATTTTTTCGCCCTGGACGACGCGCAGGATGTTTTCGGGCTGCGATATGTCGAAAACGATGATGGGCACTTTGTTATCGAGACAGAGGCTGAAGGCGGTGGAATCCATCACGGAGAGACGTTTGGCGAGACATTCCGTGAAGGTAACGGTGTCGTAGCGGACGGCGTCCGGATTTTTCTTGGGGTCGCAGTTATAAATACCATCGACTTTGGTTGCTTTGAGGATTACTTCGGCCTTGATCTCGCTGGCGCGAAGTGCGGCGGTGGTGTCGGTGGAAAAAAACGGGTTGCCGGTGCCTGCTCCGAAGATAATGACGTGGCCATCTTCCATCTGTCGAATGGCGCGGCGCAGGATAAAAGGTTCGGCGACATTTTTCATCTCGATGGCGGTGTGGACGCGGGTGGCGACGCCGAGTTGTTCGAGGCTGCTTTGCAGGGCGAGGGCGTTGATCACGGTGGCGAGCATGCCCATGTAGTCGGCTGTGGTGCGGTCCATGCCACGATGGCTGGCGGAGAGACCGCGCCAGATGTTGCCGCCGCCGATGACGATGGCTATTTCCACGCCGAGTTCGCGCACGGCTTTGATCTGGGTGGCGATGGCGGTGACGATTTGTGGGGAAATATTATCGCCGCTACCTGCTTCGCGAAGGGCTTCGCCGCTCACTTTCAAGACGATGCGACGGTATTTGGCAGAGGAAGGAGAGGTCATGAAGGGACAGTAAGCAAAATCCGTCCGCGTATCTCAAGCACGAAAACGGAGGGGACGGCAATTTACCCGAAAAACCTCACACCATGAAATCAGAGACAGGAAGGGAATGTCCCCGTGAAAAATCGGCGGCAGACATGCGAGGGCGGCCTTCGGGTTGGATTTCGTCGAGGCAAAGTGCGCTGTCGCGGGTGGCGATGTGGAGTGCGCCGGGAGTGGCGGAGAGGATTTCGCCGGGACGACCCTGGCCAGTGACGGGATGGGCACAATGAATCTTGATTTTTTTGCCGCTGGGCAGAGTGGAGTAGGTGCCCGGCCATGGCTGATAAGCGCGGATCAGACGTTCGAGGTGGGCGGTGGACTGGGTCCAATCGATCTGGCCGGATTCGCGGGTGAGTTTGCCGCAATGCGTGGCGAGGTCGGCATTCTGTGGCTGGCGCGGGGCGATGCCGGCAGCAAAAAGGGGCAGTGCCTCGGCAAGAACACCGGGGCCGAGATGGGCGATTTTATCGTGCAAAGTGCCACCAGTCTCGTCGGGAGCGAGGGCGATTTGATGGGCAAGGACGCTGTCGCCAGTGTCGAGACCCACATCCATGTGCATGAGGGTGATCCCGCTGGTGATGTCGCCTGCGAGGATGGCAGCCTGGATGGGAGAAGCCCCGCGATGTCGTGGCAGAAGAGAAGCGTGCAGGTTTAGGCAGGCGATTTTTGGCAGATGAAGGAGCGCCGGGGGCAGGAGCTGACCGTAGGCCATGACAAGAATAAGATCGGCTTGCAGCGAGGAGAGAGCTGCCAGACTCTCGGTGGAACGCACTTTGACGGGCTGAAAAACCGGCAAATCGGCGGTCTGTGCGAGAATTTTAATGGCGGGCGGAGTGAGAACTTGGTGACGCCCAACGGGTTTATCGGGCTGGGTAACGACTCCAACCAGGGTGTGGTCGGGCGAGTTCATCAACCATTGGAAAGAAGGCAGAGCGATATCGCCGGACCCCATAAAAAGAATGCGCATGGAACAGGAAATCTAAGGATTTTACGGGCCAATGGCCTGGCTGAAGGTTACTTTTCACGAGTCTATTCGACTACGGCTTCAGGCTTTAGGGATCGGGATGTTTTCGGAGTGGATGACGTGAAGAATATCGAAGATCACTTTGGCGGGAGCCTGGGTGGCGTCGATTTTGCGGACGAGTCCGCTTCCGTAATGCTCCAGCAGAGGGCGGCTTTCGGCCTCGTAGGTTTCGAGGCGTTTTTTAATCACCTCGTCACTGGCATCGTCGAGCCGGTTTTCTTTGAGGGCGCGTTTTTTAAGGCGTTTGGCGAGTTCGCCAAAATTACCAATGGAAAGATGAAAGACGCGAATGACCTCGATCATATCGTCCATAATGATGGCTTGTTCGACATTACGAGGGATGCCATCGAGAACGAGGAAATCGATATCGGGTTTAAAAGTGTGCGAACCGACGGAATCCTGGATGCGAGCTGCCCAGAGTTTGACGGTGACTTCGGCGGGAACGAGCAAGCCTTTGCTGGAGTATTCCAAAAAACGTTGTCCCAATGGGGTGCGTGTATCGAGGGAACGGAAGACATCTCCGCAGGCAAAATGAAAAAAACGGGGAATGGAGCCGAGGGTGCGTCCCTGGGTGCCTTTGCCGCTGCCGGGAGCACCGAAAATGAGGAAAGTTTTGTAACGCATGCGCTGAGGGGAAATAAATGAACAAACTGGCTTTGCTGGGAAAAGAAAAAAGCCCCGCTGGTAGAACCAGCGGGGCTTTTATCAAATAACGGTGAGTTTAGAACGAGAAGCTGATCTTACCGCCGCCCCAAATTTCGTAGTCGTTGGCACCTACGCTGTCGGCTGCATCGAGAGCAAGTGCCACTGCGGCATAACCAGAAACGGTGAAGTTTGGTGTGACTTTGTAAGGAACAGTGATACCAGCCTGGAAATGGTTCCAATCGGAGGTGTTACTGTTGTATTCGAAGTCATAGGAAACCAAAGCATACGGATCGATGCTGAGTTTGTCGGCGATGACAGGAATGGAACTGGCCAGTTTGAACTCGAGGTAGCCACCTTCAAACAGATCGAAATCGTAGAAGAAGGTCAAAGACGGAGTCACGAAAGGAATTGCGGAACTGAAAATTCCAACGTTGAATTCGTGGGTCTCGGTGTTGTCGTCAGGACCTGCTGCATCGGGGAAGAGGTAGTAGGTGTAACCAGCGGACAAACCAACTGGACCGAAGTCGTAAGCGTAGCTCAGGTAAAGGTCGAGTTCGGTGTAAGTGCCGTCCTGAGTGCCACGCTGGCCGAGGCCATTGGGGGATTCGTTGATGGAAGCGGCATACCATGCGCCAATGGTGAAACCATATTTTGCATAGTTGATGTCGGCCCACACGAGGCTACCACCTTCGGTGGCACCGGAACCGAGTCCGCCGCCGAGGATGTTGATGCCACGGAATATGTATTGGCTGTCGTAGCCAACGCTAAAACTGATGCCGAAGGGTTCGGGTGCAGCTTCTTCAACGACGACTTCCTTGGAAGCGACGGTGGAACCTGCGAAGGCAGATCCGGAAAGGCCGAGGACACTTGTCACGCCGACCAATGCGAACCATTTACATGGATTACTGAATTTCATTTTATCTCCTTGATTTGGTTAATTACTTTTTGGTTAGGTAGTTTCGACGAAAGGAACTCTCGTTGGAACTCGCGCAACTTTGGCGATAACTATCGAACGGTCAAGTGAAAAGATTGTCCACATCGCTTTCCAAGGCTTAAAAATTCCTTTTTATGGCGGAGAACACTTGTATTTTTGCCCCGCTGCCCTCATTTTGGCCAGAAATTCCACTCACCGCGCCTTTATGAATGTCGAAGCCAAAATCACCAAAGAATGGAAAAAACGCATGTTTCTCATGTTTGCCTTCTTTTTCGCCTTCGGCCTCTGGTTCCTTTACGATGGTTACGTGGGCTATCCCAAAGAGGCCAAACGCTTCGAGATTTACGATAAATTCCGCGAAAGCCTCGTCGCCGAAGGCAAAATGACCCGGGAAATGCTGGCTGCCGCGCAAAATGCCAGTCTCGAAGATGCCTGGCGCACTTACGCCCTATCCCAAGGCATCGAGCGCACCATCCCCTCCGACAGGACCGATGCCGATTTTCTTCAGCAAAAAAAAATAGGTCTGGGGACCATCATCGCCTCATTCTTCATTCTGGGTTGGGTTTTTTGGAGTTCCTCCAAGGTTTTACGGGCAAACGACAGCACGATTTTTACGATTGACGGCAAGGAGGTGTCCTTCGACTCCATCACCGCCGTGGATCGTAAAAAGTGGGATAAAAAAGGCATCGCTTACATTCTCTATCCCAAGGAGGGCAAAACCGTGCGCGCCACGCTGGATGATTACAAATACGGGGGTGCGGAAGAAATTCTTCTCGAAGTCGAAAGGCGGCTGGCGGCAAAAAACCCCGTTTCCAGCGAGCCAAAAAGCGCATCACCCGCAGCCTCGGAGTGACTTTTTGCCAGCGAAAACGCCGCTAGACCGCTAAATCGCTATATCCTCGTTCCAGAGCGTGGGATTTTCCGCGATGAATTTTCGCATCATTTCGATGCACTCCGCATCCTGCACCACCTCCACCTTTACCCCCTGGCTGCGAGAATAGTCCTCGGGCCCTTGAAAATTTACATTCTCGCCCACGATCACGTGCGGCACTTTAAATAATAACGTGGTGCCACTGCACATGGGACACGGCGATAACGTGGAATAAAGCACGCATTCCTGATATACCCTGGCCGAAAGTCGTCCCGCATTTTGGTAGCAATGCATCTCCGCATGCAAAATCGGGTCGCCTTTTTGCACTCGCTGATTATGCCCGCGCCCGATGATTTTCCCCTGATGAACCAACACCGCGCCAATCGGTATCCCGCCCTCCGCCAAGCCCAGCCGGGCTTCTTCGATTGCCGCCGCCAAAAAGGGATCCTGTCTGCTCATGGAAGAATGTTAGCATGAACCGGGCGGGCTGGGTCAAACCTAATTTGTTGCAGGCACGCCCTGTTGCGGATTCCAAAATCCATTCTCCGCATCGGGACCGAACCAACCCAGCTTCTGCGTCGTCGCATCGCCTCCGTGCGGGTTGAATCCCACCTCGCGCGGCTGGCATTTTTCAAAAGTCACCCGTCCGTCGGCCCAGGCCACGATTGCCTGGTCGCGATACCGAAAATGCACCGTCGGCGACGGCCTCCATTCCGTAACGCCCTCCCCAAAATCCCAGAACGGTGGTTCACAATACGGATATTCCTGGAGCTGCTCGCTATTCGCATAACCCGTGGACGCAAACATCACCGTCTCCCTGCTCGCCACTTCGATTGGCCGGGCTGCAATCCGCATCCCCGAGGCCCGGTCGTAAGCCCCGCCAGGACGCCCACCCACGTAAGCGGCGTTGTAGCCGTATCCGCCAGTGCCATCCTCAAAGGAATCGCCGCCCTTGAGGGATGCCTTCAACAGTGGACACATTTTTACTGCGCCAGAACCACCGAGATAAGGCGAGAGATATCCCTTGGTCGGATCAAAACTATTCGACCCCGGCATCCGCTCCCCATGCCAGCGCTTGTTGTTCCAACGGTCGTCCGCCGGAGCGTAAGTGCCGTTATCGGTCGCATAGGAAAAATTGGCGATCACTAGCTGTCGCAAATTCTGCGCACTCCTGGCCGCATGAGTTGACTCCACCGCCCGACTCGTCACCGGGACGGCAATCGTTGTCAGAATCGCAAGGATAGCCACCACCACCAGCAATTCGACGAGAGAAAAAGCGCGGAGTTTTTTCACTTTCAAAATGCCCCTCCGGTCAAGCTCCAATTGACTCGAAAAAAACGCGTCTTCGCTGACGCTGCATCCACCACATCGGCCACCGTCACCCGCCGAATGACTCCGACCGAGAACGTAGTTCGTGCCCCTGTTTCGGTGATGACTGGAGAAAATCCGTTGACGCCTGTTAGCTGCCCGCCAGCGAGGCTGCGGGCGATGGTGGTCCAGAGGAGCAAATCCTCCGATACCTGGACCTCCGCCGTGGCATCGACCGCCCGCTCATCGCGCTCGAAAGAAAACTCCAAACGCCCGTTGACCAGCGCGGCAGTCGAGACTGGGGTAGTCGAATCTGACCGAATCGGATCCCGCCCGGCGACGTATTCCAGTAAATCGACAAGTCCGTCCAAATCGGTGTCGTCGGAACCATTTCCGGTTAATCCACGCGTGGTCTGCCATTCCAAAAAACCAATCCTGCGGGAGATCACACCGACAGCATCGAGATCGAAACCGCCCGACCCAATCGTCTGCCACGGATCGTAAATCGAGCGCCCCGCTGCATCGAGGAACGCTCCAGAACCGGGAACATCCACGATTCTAACATAACGAATCTGCTGGAGATTAACCAATCCGCCAGTGACCGCCGGAACATTTTCCAAGTGCGACAGGTCGAACGGCGTGCCCCACGACTCGCCATAAGAGTTCCCGTGCTTGCCCGCCAGGTTGAAGACGTTCGTGGCGTCGAAGTTTCCAAAGGCGGTGATCGGGTTGCTGTTGAGCGAAATCGAAGGAAAACGGACAAAATTTACCCCGTCTGAGGAGACTTCCACATAAGCGAGTTCGCCAAAAATCAGATTCCCAGTCGCAAATCCATTCTCGAAAACCACAAAATCCGCCCCGCTCAAATCGGAAATGGCCTGGGAAAATGTCAGGGTAATCCTTCCGACTGGCACTCCATTCGAGATTTGAGCGGCACTCAGATCGCCCAATGACACAACGTCAAACGGATCGCCCGTCACCCGTCCGAGAGCGTTGTCTGGATTCGCCCATGAAGCTGCATTGCCTGGCGAGGGGAGATAATTCTCGTAGGAATTTGCCCAGGCGAAAAAGAGCGGATTCACATAGTTGCCAGGGTTTTGGAACGCGCCACCCTGATCTATCCGCGCCTTGCCGTCGCCGTGCGGACCGATGAAACCGGGAACGGGCGCATCGTTGGCGTTGGCGCTATCACGAACTGGCTTCGAATAGATCCCAGCCCTTGCCAGAGGCGCAACGTGCGGAAACACGAGCACAATCAAGGCAATTGGAAGAATCGTTCTCATCTTAGAGGGTTCGAGCCGCGCGTCGGCGGCCAAGTAACATTAAGACACCAGCCAATAAAAGCGAAACCCCCGTCGGCTCGGGCACCACTTGCGTGATCATGTTCCCCTGCGCAAAATAAACGTTGCCCGCAAACAACTTGACGTCGCCCAGGCGTCCGTCGGTGGACAGGACCGTGCTGATGCCGGCGAATTCTCCCGCCAATCCAACGTCGAGTTTGACCAGAAATGAATCGCTGGTAAAACTGGTCAGACTCAGAAAGAGATCGCCGTTCGCATCCAGCGAAAGCCCGGTGCCACCGGCGACAGTCGCGTAAACCGCGGAGTAATCATACCAACGTGCACCGGCAACCTGCGGTAACGGATTGTTAATCGGATCCCCAATCGCTGCAGCCACTTCGGCTGCGGTCCATTTGTAAATACTCAGATCACCGAAACCCGGGGCGTAGTAGAGATTGCCGGCAAGGTCAAAGGCCAACGGTCCAGAATTGCCAAAAGTCTCGCCGAGGTCGGGCAACGGATCGTTCGTCAGATCGCCCGAACTATTGATGCCGGATCGATAGATGCGATTGGTGCCGAACCCTATCGATCCTGTGACAAAAAGGGCCGCTCCGTCTGTATGCAGACTGAAGTTTGTCGCCGTGGAGAGCACTCCATTCGAGGGCGTGCCGCTCAGCGCGCCGTATTTCCAGATCTTCTGGCTGGTGAAATCGCTCGTGTTGTAATAAATATAATCGCCGACCCGGACCACGCTGGCGCCGGCAAAATCGGAGGACCCCGCAACGGGATTGGCCTCGAGCAAACCGTTCCAGGTATGCAGCCCGGCGAAGTTAAAATTCACGTCGCGGGTTTGGTAGTAAGCCGTGTCGTCCGCGCCCCAGTCGAAGCTGATCACAAAGTCCGAGGTGCCCGAGTGGGTGTGATAAACCTGCCCCCCAAATCCGTTGAAGTAGTTAGTCGCTGCCGGGAGTGTTCCCACAGTTAGTATGGCCACCAATATGGCGGCAATCGTCTTTTTCATTAATTGTCCTTTTTTCTAAGCGGGATGATTAAAGGACACCCCTTTTCCCCGAAAAAAAGGACTACCCCCGCACGGACGTTTTCGCGACGCCGACGTCCATTGCAGGACAGTGCAGTTTTCTCCGCCGGTTCGAACCCGGACTTTGACCTTTGCGCGACAGTGAGGGAATCACACCCTGCTTTCCTAGGCCGACGGATTAGTTTGGTAAAATAAAAGAACAGAAAGGCCGAAACCTTCCACAATTTTTTAAAGTCAGCGATTCCGCTTTATCGGTCAAGATACAATCTCGATTTTTTTCTCTCACTCACCGTCTCACCTTGATTCTTTTTCACGATTTAGGGGTGAGCGAGCAGGACTCTGGCCCGGACGAGGGCGTCGTCGAAAGTGGGGCAAAAGTTTTCGCGGCCGATCACTTCGAGGAAACCGGCTTTGCGGAGCATTTGCAGCGGTTGCTGGTGAATGCCGCTGAGGAGGACGGTGCTGTCGCGTTTTTTCATGCGCTCGACGATGCTTTCAAGCGCGTTCATGCCGGTGGCATCCATCGCGGTGACGAGGTGCAGGCGGAGGATGAGCACGCGGGGCCATTCGTCCACGTCGGCGAGGGCGTCCTCCATTTTTTCCGCCGCGCCAAAGAGGAACGGGCCGAAGATGCGATAAACCAGCGCGCCCTCGGGGATTTCTTTTCCCTGGGCGATGTGCTCGGGGCGTTCGAGCATGTCTTCGTGGGTCACGCGGCTGACTTCCGTCGTTTCCGAGACGCGTTTGATAAAGAGGACCGCGGCGAGGATCATGCCGACTTCGACGGCGACAACGAGATCAAAAATAACGGTCAAAGCGCAGGTGGTCACGAGCACGAGGGCGTCGCTGAGGGGCATTTTGGCGAGGCGGGTGAGTTCGTGCCATTCGCCCATGCGCAAGGCCACGACGATGAGGACCGCCGACATCGCGCCCATGGGAATGTAGGCGGCCCATTTCGCCGCGAGAAGGATAATGCCGAGGAGGGTGAGCGCGTGGAAGACGCCGGCGAGCGGGGTTTTGCCGCCGTTGTTGATGTTCGCGGAGGTGCGGGCGATGGCGCCGGTTGCGGGCAGACCTCCGAAGAACGGGCAGACGAGGTTTGCTACGCCTTGGGCGATGAGTTCGGTGTTGCTGTCGTGGCGATCGCCGGTGAGTCCATCGGCGACGACGGCGGAGAGGAGCGATTCGATGGCACCGAGCAGGGCAATGGCGAGGGCCGGGCGGATGAGGCTGCGGATCATTTCCCAATCCCAAGTCGGCAAAGTGGGCATGGGCAGGCTGGAGGGGATGGCGAGCGGACCGAATTGACTGCCAATCGTGGCCACCCCGTGGGCTGTCCCCCACCCCGTCGCGGCGACGAAGACGGTGGCTCCGAGCATGGCGACAATGGAGCCGGGGATGAGGCGTAGTTTTAGGCGCGGCCAGAGGAGAATGGTGGCCACGCACACAGCAGCGATCCCGAGCGAATGCAGATTGGCGACTCCCGCATGGCGGAAAAGCCAGGGGATTTTTTCAAAGAATTCGCCGGGGACGGCTCCGGCGCTTTTGAGGCCAGCGAAATCGGGCAATTGACCGATCATGATGGCGACGGCGATGCCGGTGGTGAATCCGCTCGTGACGGGCCACGGGATGTATTTAATGAGGGCACCCATCCGCGTGACGCCCATGAGAATGAGAATCAGCCCGGCCATGATCGTGGCGACGAGCAACCCGGAATAACCGTGCTCCGTGACGATCAGCAGAATGATGGGGATGAATGCCGCCGTGGGTCCGCCGATTTGCACGCGGCTTCCGCCAAGGAGGGATATGAGCAGCCCGGCAATGATCGCCGTAAAAATCCCGAGCGCCGGGGCGGGCATCGGCGTGGTTGCGCCCGCAGGAATGCTGGCGATGCCGAGAGCGAGGGCGAGCGGCAGGGCGATGAGGCCGACGGTGAGACCGGCAAGCACTTCGTTCCCCAGCGAGAATGCCGGACGTTTGGCACCCTGTCCGAGAAGCTCAAGCACGCGGGGCCGAAACAAAAAAGGCTTTTTCAACTGGCACTAGCTTACCATGCAGTGGCTCCACGCACGATGGATTTTTTGGTGCGGCGGCTTGTGACCGCCGGGACGCGGGTATTTGCACGATCACCGAACACATTTCGCACCACTCGAAAAAACCGATACGACCATCTGGCCGCAAGCCTGCGTATTTTAATTTGGTTGGTTGAAACAGGATCGGTGCCACACGCATCCGACTAACTGGCGGACGTCTTCTGTGACGTCCGCCCCCATTTTCCAAACTTAATTATCTATGAACTTCTTATTTTTCAGAGACAAAGAACGCGCGGACACTCGCAAAGTCCGCTACGCCGCCATCGGCGCAGGCTGGATCACCCAGGAAGACTTTCTCCCTGGCATCGCCGATACGGATAACTCCGAAATCGTCGCCCTCGTTACGGGTGACCCCGAAAAAGCCCGCGAACTGGGCAAGAAATATGACATCACAGTCTGCCGTTACGACGGCTATGCCGATCTCCTGCGCTCCGGCAAGATCGACGCCGTTTACATCGCCCTACCCAACCATCTGCACCGCGATTACTCTCTGCTGGCATTGAACATGGGCATCCACGTTCTCCTCGAAAAACCCATGGCCCGGACCGAGGAGGAATGTCTGGAACTAATCAACGCCAGCCAGCAAAGCGGTTCCAAACTCATGGTCGCCTACCGCCTCCATTTCGAGCCCGCCACACTTCACGCCTTGGAAACCGTTCGTTCCGGAAAAATCGGCGAACCTCGTTTCTTCACCGCTCTGCTTACCCAGCAGATATTGCCCGACAATCACAGGCTTGAGGCGAAAAACTGGGCCGGGCCTCTGCAAGATGTCGGCCCTTACCCCATCAATGCCGCGCGCCAGCTTTTCCAAGCCGAGCCGCTCGAAGTCTTTGCCTATGCCTGCAGCGGGGAAAAGGATGCCCGTTTTAAAGAGATTGCGGAAATGGTCTCGGTGCAACTCCTTTTCCCAGGTCAACGGCTGGCCCAATTCATCGTCAGTTACGGTGCAAATGCCGTCGATCACTACCGGATCGTCGGCACCGAGGGCGATCTCAATATCGAACCCGGCTTCACCTGGCAGGCGAAACTTAACCAGCAACTCACCGTCGGAACGAAAAAATCGGAGAAACCATTTGATATGGTCAATCAATTCGGTGGCGAAACCCGTTATTTTTCCGACTGCATCCTCGATGACCGACATCCTGAACCGGACGGCTGGGAAGGCCTGGCCGACGTGCGCATCATTCAAGCCGTGGAAAAATCGCTGGCCGAAAAGCGGCCGGTTGCCATCAAACCCATGATCCGGCCTCACCGCCCGAGCCTCGACCAGGTGGAGACTCTTCCTGCCATCCGCAAAGAAAAAATGGTCAACGCGGAAAGCGCCAGCGGGACCTAACCCATGGAAAACAAGCAACCCCAGTTTTGCTTCTTCATAAGTCCTATAAGTCCGATGGGTGTGCCACGCTTGCGCCACCTCGATTCTGCGTCACGCGGAGGATGGTTTCCTTCAGTTTATTGGGATCGACCGGTTTCACGAGGTGTTCGCTAAACCCGGCTTCCTTGCTGCACCGCACGTCCTCGTCCCTGCCGTAGCCGCTCATCACGATGCCGGGGAGGTCGCTGCGGAGGCGCAAAGCGCGCATCACGTCGTAGCCGGAGCCGTCGGGCAGACCGAGATCACTGATAAGCACATCGAAAGTCTCCCGTTCAGCAGCGGCAAGGGCGCTGGCGACATCGAGGGCGGGGACCACGATGAAGCCCGCATTTGTCAACAACCGGGTGAGTATCCGCACCGTGTCGGCGTGATCTTCCACCAGAAGCAGGCGAATGGGGCGGCTTTCCTGCGCATTGGCAGTCGTGGCCAGGGCGTCCGTCGCGGGCAGGGCGGAAGGGGCGACTGGCAATTCGATAATGAAGGTCGCCCCTTTTCCCTCGCCGGGACTTTCCACTCGGATCGATCCTTGATGCAGTTCCACCAATGCCTTGCAAATGGCCAGGCCGAGACCGAGACCGCCAAATTGCCGCGTCACCGACGTGCCCCCCTGCTCGAAGGCGTCGAAGATGCGCGGGAGCATTTCCTGGGGAATACCGACGCCGCTATCCTGCACCCGCACCTCGCAGCGCCCGGCATCGAGCCGCGTCGTCGTGATGCGGATGTCTCCGTTTTTCGGCGTGAATTTGATGGCGTTGCGGAGCACGTTCCAAAGGATTTGCTGGAGCCGCGCGTTATCGGCGGCAACCAGTCCGGCGGCGGGGTCGAGGACGATGGTGAGGCGCATCTCGAGCCCCTGCAAGTCGGTCTGGCAGATGGCGCAGACGTGGCGCACGGCTTCATTAAGATCGATGGGCGCCAGATCCAGCAGGAGCTTGCCGCTGTGGATGCGGTTGAGGTCGAGCAGGTCATCAATGAGCTTGGTCTCCAGTTTGATATTGCGCGTGATCATCGCGAGGTCTTCGCGCGTCTCCGTGGACAACCCAGGATTGAGCTCAATCAAGCCAACGGCCAGGAGCACCGGGGTGAGCGGTGTGCGCAATTCGTGGCTTAGCATGGCGAGGAAACGGTCCTTGGCGGCATTCGCCGTTTCCGCCACTTCCGTGAGCTCATGCTGGCGCAGGGAAGAGAGGACCAATTGCTCATTCAAAGCGGCCATCCGCTCCTCGCTTGCAAGCAATTTTTGCTCGGCAGCGTGGCGCACCGCGATGTCCATCGCCGATGGAATGAGATGTGTGACGTGCCCTCCCGCATCGCGCAACGGCGCGACTTGGAAATCGATCCACATCCGCGTATCGCCCGCCATGCGCACGGGCACATCGTAGCGCACGGTTTCGCCGCTGGCGGCGTGCGCAAATGCCTGCCGCAATTGCGCCTGGATGGCAGGGGAATAGCTCCACCAAAAGCAGTCCCAGAACTTTTTCCCAACCACCTCGCTGGCTGGGATGCCTGCTGCCTCCAGAGGCAGGCGGTTTGCGTAAGTGACGGTGCCATCCGGCGTCGTCACGCCGACAAAGGCTGCAATATTGTTGTCCAACACGCGGTGGGTAAATTCATGGCTCTCGCGCAGCGCGTCCGCCGCCTGTTTGCGTTCGGTGGTTTCCTCGACGATTACGCCGAAGCCAAGGGTCTCGCCCGCACTGTCGCGCACCGGATACCAGCTTTCCTGCCAGAACCGCTCCAAGCCCGACGCGGCAGTCGTTTCGCCGTAGAATTCCTGATCCAGCACCGCTTCTCCTGTGGCCAGGATGCGGTCCGTCACAGCGCGCACACTTTCGACCAGATTGGGCACGATCTCGGAAATATGGCGGCCCACGTGCGCCTCGGCGGGAAGGCCATTTAATTTCGCGAGACGTTCATTGATCCGCACATAGCGCAAATCCCGATCAATGAAGCAAAAGCCGATGGGCGCAGTTTTGAAAAGGGTGTCGAGTAAAACGCTCACCCGCTGCAATTCCGCCGCCGTGCGCTTGCGCTCGGTGATCTCGATGGCCGTGCCGATGACCTGGCGCACCTCTCCGGTGTCGTCTCGCGCGAAGACCGCATCGCGGCTGTGAAACCAATGCCACTCGCCCGCGCGGTCGCGCATCCGGTGCTCGAAATCGGCAACCTCGTCGTCGCGGAGGGCGCGCACCCGTGCGAGGTGCGCCGGGAAACGCACCAAATCGTCGGGATGCATCAGCGCCGGAACGACGTTGTCGCCCAAGGCGGCGATTTCTTCCGGGCTGTAACCGATCACCGAGGCGACGGTGCGATTGATGAAAACGCATCGGCCATCCGCGAGATCGAAGACTTGGAGGACGCCGGGGGTCACGTCGGTGAGACGTTGGAGGAAGTGTTCGCGCTCGCGCAGTTGCCCGGCGATGCGCGCCCGTTCGGTCAGGAGGGCAAAACGCTCGATGGCATTTTCCACCGCACGCGAGAGGCTCTCGGCGGTCGTCCAGCTTTTCCCAAGAAAATCCTGGGCGCCGGCGTGGAGCAGTTTGGCACCGCTCTGCTGATCTTTGCCTGTGATGACGACGACCGGACAAGGCGGCAGGTCCGCACCGTTGCGCAGCTTTTCGAGCCATTCCATGGCATCCATGTCGGGCAGAAAAACGTCGAGCAGCACCACATCCGGCAGACCGTCCCCGGCCTCGCGGCAAAGGCGCAGGCCTTCGTCGCCCATTTCCGCCTCGCTGAAGCAGTAGCGGGTCTCCGAGCCTGCCAGTAACATGCGGCGCATCTCGGCCCGGTCTTCCGCGCTGTCGTCGATGATGAGAATTTTCAGGGTCGGAGTTGTCATAAAGAGGAGGGATGGAGGTTTCTCGCCGGCACCAAAGGCTCTTGCGGGAGGGCCACAGCGCGCAGCCAGTAGTGAAAGATTTCCCCAAGCAAGCGCAGATGCTCGTCGTGGCGCACGGGTTTGACGTGATACGCATTGGCCCCGCATTCGTAGCAAAAGCCGAGGTCGCGCGGGTTCGCCGAAGTCGTCAGCACCACGAAGGGCACCGAGCGCAGCCGGGTGTCGCTCTTGGCGAAACGCAAAGCGTCGCGGCCATCGCTCCGCGCGGTGTTCAGATCAAGCAATACAAACTCGGGCAGTGTGTCGCCCTGGTGAAGCATTTCCATGCATTCGTCCCCCGTGGTCGCGCGCTCGAGTCGGTGCGTCACTCCGGCGTGGCGTGCGGCATCGCAGACAGTCTCAAAATCTTCGTCGCAATCTTCGAGGATGAGGATGGTTCCGGGGATCATGGCAACGCAGAGGTTTCGCCTCGGGGCAGGGTGAAGTAAAAGGTGCTGCCCTCGCCGGGCGTGGAATCCACCCAGACGCAGCCGCCGTGGCGTTGCACGAGCTTTTGCACAATCGTGAGGCCCGCACCCACGCCGCCGCCGTAGGCATCGCGCCCGTGCAGCCGTTTGAACATGCGGAAGATCTGCTCAAAATGCCGCTGCTCGATTCCGATGCCTTGGTCGCGCACAAAAAAGATCATGTGCCCCGCAGATTCGGCTGGCACGTGCGGACACGAAGCAGATTCCTCCGGCGCGAAATAGCCGACCTCGATGCGCGGCGGCGCGGGTGCGCTGTATTTAAGCGCGTTGCTCAACAGATTGCTAAATATCTCGCGCACCCGCACCCGGTCGCAGTGCAACCCCGGCAGCGGACGCGGCACGCCAACGGTGAAGGTGCCATCGCTGCGGCGCGCGCCGACCATTTCCAGCGCCTCCTCCACGATTTCGTTCAGGTCCACTTCGTAATACTCCAGCGTGGTGCGGCCCACCCGCGAGAAATGGAGCAGCGAATCGAGCAGGCTATCCATCCGCACGGTGAGGCGCATAAGACCCTCGACGCGTTTGCGGTTCTCGTCGTCGAGCGTCGGCGCGCTCTCGAGAAGCTGGTGCGCGTAGCGGTGAATGCCGCGCAGGGGTTCTTTCAAATCGTGCGAGGCCACGTAGGCAAAAGCGTCCAGCTCCTCGTTGCTGCGGGTGAGATCCACATTCAGTTCGGCAAGATGCTCCGAGCGCGAGACCACGAGTTCCATCACCAGCATCCGCAGGCGCAATGCGGAATCCACTTCCACCAGCGACCACGGCAGCGAGCGATGCTTTACGGACTCGGTAAAAAGCTCAAACGACCGCCTTGGCGTCAGTCGCGGACCATTCGGGCCGGTGACCAGCGGTTTATCGAAAGGATTGCCGCCCCAGTTCACCGTTTGCAACGTCTCCGGGCGCACCCACAAGACCATGTCGCCTCGGGCCCGGGAGAGCGGCACGGCAAGCACACCACTCGCCACAGCGGCGAACTCCGCGCCCGCCGGGTATTCGCGGGCCAGCGCATCGGTGACGAACGCCGGGCGTGTCGTCGAGGCAAATTCCGGTCGCGCATTCAGCCACTCCGCCAGCGCATCGAGGTGAGCTGGCTCCGGCGTCACCCCCGCGCACCACCAGCGGTCAAGGTAAAACAAAGCCACGCCGCCCGCCTCCATCGCATCGAGCAGGGAAGGTTGCCGGTCGATCAGCGCCATCAGGTCGCCATCCTTAGCCGCCTTGGCCACGAGCTGCTGATGCACCCCCTCCAGCAGCAATCGGTAGAGGAAATCCTCGTTCTGCTCCGCGCTTTTTAGCTGCAACGTCGCCACTTGGGCCAGAAACTCGCAGGCCGCACGCAATTGATAGGGGAAATGCGTCGGCGTGTAGTGATGGCACGCGACGAGGCCCCACAGCTCGCCATCGCGCAGAATCGGCATCGTGAGCGACGCCGCCACACCCATGTTCGCGAGATACTCGCTATACATCACCGATGCGCCGCGCAGAGCGCAATGCGTCATATTCAGAGGCCGGCCCGTGTCGGGATTCGCCAGCGGCACCAGCTCCGCGAGCGGCCCCGCGGCGTTCGGCAGCGGGCGAATCCAGATCCGTTTAAAAATCTCGCGCGACGGCCTCGGAATGTCGCTCTCGGGGTAATGCAACCCCAACCACGGCGCGAGATCCTCCCGCTTCGCCTCGGCGAAAACTTCGCCGTGCAGGTCCGCGTGGAAACGGTAGACCATGACCCGATCCAGCCCGCTCAGCGCGCGCACTTCCTCCGCCACCCGTTGGCAGAATTCGCGCAGCCCATTGGCCGCCTGCATCCGCCCGACCGCTGCCTGCACCCCGCGGAAATAATCCACCGCCCCGCCCTCCTCACCACGCCCGGTGGCCTCGCACTCCACCACCGCCACGCCCTCCACCGTATGCACACAGACATCCAGCGCCCCCGCCGCACCCTGTGCGGGCAGGGTGAAGGCGTAGAGCGAATTCCGCTCGATTGGCTCCCGGTCGATGATCTCGCGCAAACGCGCCGCGCCCGCCGCACCCATCACTTTTGCCACGTCCTGCCCCGCCAGCGCCTCCGGCGTTTTGCCGAGCAATTCCTCCGAATTCTCGCTCACCTGCAAAATCGTCAGATCGCGCAGCCGCAGCACCAGCAACGCCCCATGCGCCTGGATGCACCCCGGCGTCTGCACCGGTTCGCTCTCGCAATTGGTTAGCGAAATGCCGTGCCGTTTGATACTATAAAGACCATCCGCCCACGGCAGCGGCGCGTCGGGCGGAGGCAGGGTAAGTGTATGCATAATGGTTTATTTTAAAGTTAATCGCTTATTGTTTTGCAAAAAGCCAGCCATCGAGCGTGCGAAAGGTCTCGTTGGCACTGGCGATAATCGCCTCATCGTCCTCCAGCCGCGCTGCCGCTGCTTCGAGCAAGCCGCCAAACGCCTTCCATCTCGCCCCCGTCGCCGCGCCATGGCCATGGAAAAAAGCGACCCCGTTTTCTGGCGAAAGCCCGAGACTCTTCTGCAAATGCCGCGTAATTATCTGCCCGCCGAGCGTGGATCCCTCCACCACATAAAGACAGCCCAACCCCTCCGCCTCCGTCGCCAGCGCGGGCAGCGCCGTGCAACGCGGTAATTGCCCGATACCCGCCACCGTCTCGCCGAGCGCCAGCAAATCGCGCTCCAGTTCCGGCACCTTCACCCGCTCCGCGTAATCCATTTCCCGTCCCTGCGACCAGCCGGCCAGTCGCGCCTCCAGCGGAACATAGTAGCCATAAAACCGCCCCAGCAACCTCCGATAATCCGCCCGCGAAAACGTCGCATCCAGCAAAGGAATCCTCGCTTCCAGAGCCGAGTGCAGAGCCTGGGTTTCGGTGCGAAGTTGTTGGAGAATCATAAGAAGACGAGCATCGGAGGCTGTGCCTGTTACATCGCTCTTGCCAAGCCACTCCCCGATTAGTAGCTGTTCCTGTATAAAAAGACAAACCTATTTCTTCCGCAGCCTCAACCCAGGAGCGGGCCAGTTTGGAAGAGGAATGCAAGCGTGCCGTCGTCCCATTTTTACCTCGATACTTTCGCCTTCGGTTCCGGCGGCATTTCGGGCGGCACCTGCCCGATGCGATCCGGCAAACCGCTGGTCAGGCGCGCATAATCCGTCTGGCGCGGGCCGATGACGACCAAGCCCTTGTCGGTGACGACGTATTCGCGGATGTCTTTGCTGTGGTTGCCGCCGCGCATTTTCACCACGACCATGATTTTGCGAAGCTGTCCGTCGATCTCCACATAACGCAGCCGGATGATGTCATCGGTGAGAAACGAAATCGTGTAATGGCTAAACTCAAAGGAGGTGAAGGAGTCCTCGATCTCCACCGTGGTGACGATGGTGACCCCGGCTCCGGTGAGTGCCCCGATCATGCGGTAGAGCGATTCGCGAAAGTCCTCCCGGAAACCGGGGGCGAGCGCGATCTCGAAGCCGCCGAGCGAATCGATTACCAGCCGCTTGGCACCGAGACGCTCCACCGCATCGAGGATTTCCTGCATTGTCTCATCCACCGAAAGATCGAGCGGACGCAGGTAGAGGATTTCCAGCGTGCCCTCTTTTAGCGGCGTCTCCAGATCGAGGCCGAAAGAATTGGCCCGGATCGCGTAGCCTTGGGGGCGTTCCTCGAAGACGACCGCGATGCCCGGCTCGCCGTTGCGCAGGCCTTCCGCCAAAAAATGAGTCGCCATCGCCGATTTTCCCGTCCCCGAAGGACCGGCCACCAGCACACTGTCGCCATCCAGAATGCCACCGTTCATCATCAGATCGAGTTCGGGAATGCCCGTGGAAAGACGCCGACGACGCAGTGGCCAATTTTTCTTCTTGAGCAGGCCCAACGTCCGCGAAAACGCCTGCAGCCCGTCGCCACTAATGCGGACGGTGTGCAACCCGGGCACGGACTCCTGCCCGCGTAGTTTCATGATTTGCAATTTTCGCACCACGGAATTGCGCTCCGTATTTTGCGTAAGCCAGAAGAGGCCGTCGCAGACTGTGAAGACCGGGTTGTCGCGCAACTCGCCCTCGGAATATTCGCCAATGAGAAAGGTCGTGGCTTCCCAACTCGTCAGGTGCAGGGCGAGGCGCTGGATGAAACCTTGCAATTGTCCGTCGCTGCCGTCGCCCGTCGCCTTACGCAACACCGTGCGGAAGGAGTCCACCACCACGATGCCGGGGCTGCAAGATTCCACTTCGCGGATGATTTCCTCCAGCACCGCGCCCAGGTCTTTTTCCAGGACGACCTCGCTAAGATTGATAAAGCGGACGGCTTTGCCCAGCTTGGCCGGGTCGAAAAAGGAATACTGCTGCTGGTAGCGCAACATCTTGATGGCGGGTTCGCCCAGCACGGTGAAATACAGCGCGGGCTTCTCCGGCGTAGCATTGGCGAAGATAATCTGATGCGCCAGCGTGGTCTTTCCGCAACCCGGCGCGCCTGCGATGATGTTAAAGGAAAATTCCGGCAGCCCGCCGCCGAGGATGTCATCGAGGCCGCGCACCCCGGTGGGCAATTGGCGGATTTTCACTTTTTCCGGCGGGTGCTCTTTTTTAGGCGGGGTGCGAGCGGGGGTTTTTTTCTTCATCATAAGGATTCGTGTGATTAAAAATTTAGGTCGTGCAAATTCGGCCAGATCTCTTTGAGAAGACTCGCGGTCAAAGCGGGCCCGATTAAAGTGACCAGCAGCCCGAGTAATTTCGCGACGAGGACGACTTCTCCCTCGGCTCTGACCGCTGAATCCACTTTTCCCCTGGCATCGTGAAAACCCTCCAGCGAGCCGTCGGCCTCGATTTTCAATGTCCGCAGCCAGGGAACTTCCGCAGAGGCCAGCACCAGGGCGCGGGTAAGGAGCGAGCGAAAACCGCTTCGGCCCATCAATTTGCCGAGCGGCCCGCGCAGCTTTTCGCACACGCGAAAGGCGACTGTCTCCGGGGCGTCGCCGGGTTTGCCCTGGGCCGCCTCGGAATCCAGCAGGCGTCGGGTGGACTGCAGCAGTTTTGGGGAGGTGGGGGCTGGCATGTTTTGGAGGGGAAACGAGTTTTACCAGCGCAGACGGCACGACCAGAGAAGTTGTCCCAAGTATCGGGACTCGACCCTTCTTAAGCTTATTTATTATCTGCTTTCCCGGTTATTTGCTCTTTTGGCCGTAAAAGCAATCATTTTTCCACTTTTGCTCCGTCTCTGTTCACTTTTGAACCGGCCCCGACAGTCCGTAAAATTAGACTGTTCCATAGAGAGAAAGTCGTGCCGCGCGTGACCTGATGTTACGGTCTGAGCCATGAAAACCCCCCTTTTTCTCGCTGCACTGTTTTTTTGCCTCGGCTCCCTTTTTGCCGCCGAACCCTTTCTGGGTCCCATCCCGGTGCAATTTGTCGCCCCAGGCACCGAACTCCAGATCGATCTGAGACGCTTCATCCAGACCGACGATGCTGCCTCACTGAAAATCGAGGCCGGCACTATCGATCCCGCCACTTTATCTGTCCGCCTGCCCATTGCGGAGAATGAAAAAGGTCTGCGCAATCTCTCCCTCGAAGTCGGCACCCGGCGCACGATTCTCACCCTCGCGATTACGGGGAAAAATACGCATCGTTTCACCTTTCGCCCTGAACGCCCCGCCCAAAAAGTCCATCTCGCAGGCTCTTTCAACGGTTGGAATAAGACCCAGATTCCTCTCGTCGGACCCGATGCGGAAGGCCTCTGGTCGGTCATTTTGCCGCTCTCGTCCGGCACCCATCTCTACAAATTTTTTGTCGATGACCAATGGATAACCGATCCCGCCCAACCAGCCCAGGTGCCCGACGGTTTTGGCGGGGTAAACTCCGAGCTCACCCTGGCCAGCGCGGCCGGACCACAGATTTTTGTCGATCAAATCGAAGCAAACACCCTACGCCTTCTCACCTCTTCGCCTACCCCTTCTCTAATAACGACCGCCTCTGTCGTGGCGCAATTCATCGATGGCTCCAGCCGTTTGTTGAAAGCAGATATCACCTCCCGATCCGTCGCCGTCCCGCTCAGCGATCTCCCGCCCGGCACCTGGGTGCGGGTGATTGCGGCCAATGCCGACGGACAACCCGGCAACATCGTGCGCCATCGTATCGAGCAACCCGGCGTTTTCTCCTGGCAGGACGGCGTGATGTATTACGCCTTCACGGATCGGTTTGTGAATGGAAACATCGCCAACGACGCCCCGGTGTCGCATCCCGAGCTGCTTCCGCCCGCCAATTTTTATGGAGGCGACTGGGCCGGCATCATCCGCAAGATCGAGGCGGGTTACTTTGAGAAAATCGGCGTCAACACCCTCTGGCTCGCTCCTCTCAATCGCAACCCCGCCGGTGCTTACCAGGAATATCCCGAACCCCGCCGCTGGTTCACGGGTTATCATGGTTACTGGCCGATTTCGCCCACCGAAGTCGATCCCCGTTTTGGCACCGCCGAAGAGCTGAAAAAACTCGTCGCCGCCGCCCATGCACGCGGCATGAAAGTGTTGGCCGATCTCGTTTTGCATCACGTTCACACCGAGCATCCCTGGTGGAAGGAACATCGCGATTGGTTTGGCACATTGGAACTGCCCGATGGCCGAAAAAATCTGCGGCTATGGGACGAACACCAATTTACCACCTGGTTCGAGCCGTATCTGCCGACGTTCGATTTCAACAACGAAAAAGCCGTCGCCGCCCTCATCGATAATGCCATCTGGTGGGCGGAGGAATACCAGCTCGACGGGTTCCGGCTCGATGCCGTGAAACATATTCCACAGGAATTTTGGTGGAAATTCCGGGCCGCCCTTCGCGCTAAAATCCCACGTCCGCTTTATCTCGTGGGCGAGACTTTTATGGATCGCGAAGGGATTCGCTCCTTCGTCGGCCCGAATATGCTCGACGGGCAATTCGACTTTCCGCTTTACGATGTCATTATCGACGTTTTTGCCCGGGAAACCTCGGATCTGCGCTCGCTCGAAGACGCCCTTGCCACCAGCGAACGCGTTTACGGAAGCGAAGCCCTGATGTCGCCGCTCATTGGCAACCACGATAAGGCGCGTTTCATGGCCTATGCCGATGGGGATCTGCCCGATCCCGATTTCCCCAAGGAGGAAGAAATCGGCTGGCAAAAACCTCCTGCCATCGACCGCTCCGAGACCTGGAAAAAAATCGCCCTCGCCCAGGCTTTTCTCTTCTCCATCGATGGTGTGCCGATGATTTATTATGGCGACGAAATCGGCCTCACCGGCGCCGGCGATCCCGACAATCGCCGGCTTTTTCCCGGCATCGACAAGCTTTCCCCGGAACAGGCTGCCACTCTGGCCAACTTCGAAAAACTCGGACAACTCCGCCGCCAACATCCCGCTCTGCGCATTGGCAGTCGGCGTCCGGTGTTGGTCGAACGCGATTTATACGCATTCGTCCGGGCGTATTTGGAGGATCGCGTGCTCTGCGTCTTCAACCGTGGTTTTACCCCCATCGCCGCCACCGTCACAGTGGGACCCGAGCTGCCAGATGGCGATTATCGGGATGGTTTGAGCGACCGCGTGCTCACCGTTAAAAACGGACAGGCCACACTCCACCTTGCAGGACGTTCTGCGGCTGTGTTTACAAAAAAATAGCGTGCCCCAGGTAGTTTGGACCCGATTTTTATTTGAATAACCGGGAGACCGAGACCGATTTTGAGCTAATCGTCATCGGCGATGCCTGCGAGGACGAGACCGGGGCGCTGGTGCATTCGTTTGGCGATCCCCGAATTCAGTGGTGGAACCTGGCAAGGAATTCGGGTAACCAGGCCGCGCCTAACCAAGCCGGGTTGGAACGGGCACAGGGCAAATACATCGCTTACATGCATCAGGATGACCTCTGGTTTCCGCATCATAAAGCGAGCCCGATCTGCTAGCCAAAGAGTTGATCCTGGCCCTCGATGGCCAAGCTCGTGGTTGGAAGACGCTGCCTGTGCTGGGAACGCCGCCGCCCGATGCGCCACCGGGCTGGGAGATCGCGCTTTATCGTAAAATGCGCGGCCTAAGCGCACCGGAGGAGATGCAGACTCCACCGTTGATGGTCGATGATGTGCCACCTAAAAAATCCGAATGGCAGACGGTGGAGAAATGGGTGGCGGGTGTGACACCCGAGAAGGCAATTTTCGGAGTGCTGGCTGTGGAGCAGACGGGTAAGGCGAGATTTTGCCCGACACAACCGGTGGCAGGCATGGCGATGCCATTGCCGGCAGGATCGCTCAAATGGATCGTGGAATGGCCGCTTTCGCACGAGCCTGGGGAAGTGCGTTTTTACGTCGAGGGGATTTTGCATCAGACCGAGCGCAAGGGGAATCGGGCAAGAATTTTATTCAAGCACCAGAACGCGGGGTTGGTGCATTTTTTCTGGCAAAGCGTTTCCGGGGAGGTTCCGCAAGGGTTGCCGTTACGCCTCATGGTCTGGCAACTCCGCACACCGCCTGCGGAATCTGCGTAAAAAGACGGGAGGGTGAGGCTTCTTCCGAACCGGGATGTTTTTTGGTTAGGTGGCGGGTCGGTGCCTCGTGCTCCAGATTAGCCCGGGCAAACAAGGAAAGCCGCTTTGGCAGGCGCTGGTCAGACCCGTTCGGGGCGGCATCTTTATAGCAGGCAGCAACCCAGGCAAAACGATTTGCCAATGTGAAACGGCTTGGGCTATTCTCCAGGGGTGACGCAAAGGGAATTTTACGATTGGCAGACCGCTGGCGGCGGCGGTGATGTCGCCCTGCTGGTGCAAATTCTCGAGGAACGCGAAATCCTCTGGTGCATGATCGGCGGTCTGGCGGTCAATCATTGGGCGAAGGAACCGATGGCCACCGCCGATGTCGATCTGGTGATTGCCACGGAAGAAATCGACCGCTGCGTGGCCGCCTTGGTGGAGGCCGGGTTCCAGTCGGAACATTTCGCCTGGTCGATCAAACTCAAAGGGAAATCCAAAGTCAGCATCCAGATCAGCACCGAGGATTTTTATCGGGAATTCCCCACGCGGTCGGTCCCGGCGGATGTCCACGGCATTCTCATGCGGGTCGCGGCCTTGGAAGATACGCTAAGCGGAAAAATTAAAGCATGGTCCGAAAAAGAACGACGCCCCAGCAAACGCCAAAAAGACCTCACCGACATCCTGCGCCTCACCGAGGCGCACCCTTATCTGCATGAGTTGCTGCCCCAGGAAATTCTTAAGCGGCTGGAGGATTAAAATTCCGGCATCCAGCAAACGTTAGCCCGATGCCGGGTAAACGTAGCCGCGGTAGCCAGGCCCGAAAGAAGTGTCCGCCAGCAGGCTTTGCTGCAATCCCTGGCAGGATCGAATTTGTGAGAAAACGGTGTCCGGTGGAGTCGTCCGACTTCACCAACGGCTGCTGGGTTTTTAGTTCTTTGCTCCAGATCTTTAGTTCTGGCGTGGCGCACTTTCGGCGTTTTACTGGAAAAGTCGCTCCATCGCGGGGTCGGATTCCGCTCCCAGTTCAAGGGATTTGCGATAGGTGTCGCGGGCTTTGTCGATCCGGGGCGGCTCGCTGGTGGCGTAAATCACGGAGAGATTGAACCAGGCATCAGCGTATCCGGGATCGAGGGTAATGGCTTTTTCCAATTCCGAGACCGCTGCCTCAAACCAGCCTTTCTGGCTGGCGGCGATGCCAAGATAATTATGCGCGGTGGCGCTTTTTGGATCGATGGTGATGGCGGTGGTGAGTGCCTCGATGGCTTTTTCGTATTTACCGAGCCGATAATAGACGATGCCGAGGGTGCAGTTGGCGAAAAAATCGCGGGGGGCGACAGCGACGGCTTTGACGAGCGATTTTTCGGCCTGGGGCAGTTTGCCTGTTTTATAATGCACCACGCCGAGATTGGAGAGGGCGTAAAGATTGTTGGGGTCGTCGGTGAGAATTTCTTTATAGGCGCGTTCGGCGTCGCCGAGTTTGCCTTGTTCGAAAAAGGTTTTGGCGCGGGCGACGAGCGAGGCGTATTTCTCGGGGACGACCGCTCCTGGGGAAGGTGTGATTTCGGGCGACGCACTGGCACTGGCTTCAACGTCTGACGAGGGAAGTGACTCGGTGACGGGCAGGCCATCGGGCTGCACCATTTCGACCGAAAGACCGGGATTGCTGGCGTCGAGGGCGGCAAGTTCGGGTTCTTTAAAAAGTTTGCGCTCGGCATCGGTCAATTGCAGGGTGGCTGCGCCGAGAACGTCGATTTGGTCGAGCAAGGTCTGCGATTTACCTTCGATGCGGGCGAGTTCCTCGGAGACGATTTCGCGGGATTGGTTACGGCGGATTTGTTCTTTGATGGTGCGCAGGACGACGCTGCGGAGGAGTTCGTTTTCGCTTTGCAACTGGATGGTTTCCTCGCTGGTGGCGGATTGGGCGCGGGCGTCGGTGAGGGCTTGAGAGGAGGTTTCGAGCTGGGCTTTTAACTCATCGATGTTGGTGGCGAAACTTTTTGCCTGGTTTTCGGAGGCGGTGAGTTGGGTCTGGATGTCGGCAAGCTGGGTTTTAAGGACGGCGAGTTCCTCGGCTTGGGGACGGGCGCTGAGCTCGGCGATTTGTTTTTCGGCAGCTTCCAGTTTGGTGGCGAGTTCGGCGTTGGCGGTGATGGCTTTTTCGGCAGCGGCTTGGTCGAACTGGATTTTTTCGAATTCGGTCTGGAGAGTCTGCCGGGCGAGCAGGGCGGTGTCGCGTTCCTCGAGGGCAAGTTTTTTCTGGGCCTCGGCCGCTTCGCGCTCGAGCAGGGCGGCGTCGCGGTTCTGGGTGGCTTCGATGACGCGGGTGTTGGCTTGGGTAAGATTTTGGGTCAACTCATTGGCTTCGTCTTCGACGAGGGTGGCGTCGGCGGTGCGCTCGGCGAGTTGTTGCTGAAGGACGGCGAGATTTTCGCGGAGCAGGGTGATGTCGCTGGTGTCCTGTTTGCGCGCATTGGTGGCAGATCGCAGATTATCTTCGGTCTGGGCAAGTTGGGAGCGGAGTTCGGCGACGGCGACGCGACTTTGATCGACGCGCTTCAAAGCGTCGCGAAGATTGCCCGAGGCGAATTCGTATTTTTGGGTAATTTCGTTGTTTTGCTGGCGGAGACGTTTGATTTCCAGCCGGGCCTCGGTGATTTGACGGCGCAATTCGGCGGCTTCGGCGCTACCGGCAGGGCCGATTTGCGTGGCGGGCGGAAGATCATCGATGATACCGGGGGTGGGTAAGGAACGTTCGGCACCGGGGATGAGGGTGTCGTCGATGGGTAGCTCGGGTTCGATTCCCTGCGTTCCCAAGGGCTGAAGAGCTTGGAGTTCGCTGATGAATTCGGCGGTTTTGCGGGCGCGATATTCGCGGACGAGCGGCTGCCATTTGGGGGATTCGGCACGGAGTTGATCGAGCAATTGGGCGGCGGCGTTAAATTTTATCAATGCTTCGCGAGACTTGCCTTCGGAGGCGAGTTTTTCCCCGGCCTGGCTGGCCAGCAACGCCTGGACGAAGGTATCCGAGGGATCAGCCGCGAAGAGTCTTGGGCTGCAAAAGCAGACCAAGATTAGAAAAGAGATCAGGAAGCAACGGCGCATCATACAAGCGGTGTTGAGGGTAACGTATCCTTGCAAGCTCTGCAACCCGCTGTCGAAGAGGTTTTTTAAGCGAAATCTACAGGCCGGTTTGACATTCGATCTCCCCAAGTTTAGCGTCTGCGCGATTCGTCGGGGGGCGTTTTTTTCGGTTCATCCATATTTGGAGTTCCGGGAATCATTCCCTGGAATGGGCGAAGAACTGAAAGTTCACTTATGCAAGCAACGTTAGATCATCCGGTGCTGGTGCTGAACAGGCTCTGGCAGGCTGTGAATATTTGCAGCGTCAAACGCGCGTTTACGCTGCTTTTTCAAGGGCAGGCTCAAGTGGTTTTTGCTGAGTCGGGCACTAATTTTGCCACGCACGATTTTGAAAGCTGGCGCGATGTCTCAGATCGCAGCCCGGAACCCGAAATGGTACACACGATCCACTTCAAGGTGCGCATCCCGCGCATCATCGTGCTCCTGATGTTTGATCGGATGCCCAAAAAAGAGGTTAAATTTACGCGTCACAACATTTTCGAGCGCGATAAAAACACCTGCCAATATTGTGGCAAGCTGTTTGACCGCAAGGATTTAAATCTGGACCACGTAATCCCTCGGGACAAAGGTGGCCTGACGACGTGGGAAAACATCGTTTGCTCCTGCATTCCTTGCAATACCCGCAAGGGCAACCGCCTGTATTACGAGGTAAACATGCATTTGATTCGCAAGCCCAAGCGCCCCAAGTGGAAGCCGTTTGTGAACCTCACATTCAGCGGTCCGCAACACGAAAGCTGGCGTCATTTCATCGATCTGGCTTACTGGAACGTCGAACTCGGGGATTCCTAGCCTGCAGGCGCGGGCGTCGGGGAGATTTTTCCCAGCGGTCCCGCTTTACAAAGGCAACGCTCTTCCTTAGTTTTGGTGTCGATGTTAAGCGTGACGATTCTGGCCAGTAGCAGTGCGGGAAATTGTGCCCTGCTCACTGTCGGCCAGAAAAAATTCCTCGTCGATGCCGGGTTGAGTGCCCGCCAGATTGCCGTGCGGCTTTCCTCGGTGGGAGTCGATTTTCAGGAATTGGAAGGTATATTTATCACTCACGAACATATTGACCACGTGATCGGCCTGCCGGTTTTGCTGAAAAAACATCCCCTGCCACTTTATTGCAACTCGCAGACGGGTGCCGCCTTGCGCCGGGAGTCGCTTATCGAATTTAAAAACTGGCATTTTTTCCAGACCGGACACCAATTTTCCGTTGGCGATCTCACCGTTGAGTCGTTTCACATCCCGCACGACGCCGTCGATCCCGTGGGATTTGCCTTTCATGCTGGCGACCAAACCATTGGTTTCCTCACCGATCTGGGTCATGCCACCAGCCTCGCCATCGAACGTGTGCGCGATGCACACACTCTCGTTCTCGAAAGTAATCACGATGAAAAACTTCTGCAAGATTGCCCGAAACGCCCCTGGTCGCTCAAACAACGCATCCTTTCCCGTCATGGCCACCTATCCAATGTCGCTGCCGCTGATGTCGCCGTGCAACTTCTCGAGCGCAATCTCCGTCAACTCATTCTGGGCCACCTTAGCCAGGACTGCAACACCCCCGCAATCGCTTTGCAAAACATGCAATCCCGACTCCACGCACGCGGGGCCGACCACGTCGCCGTCCATTGCGCTTCGCCCAGAGAGGTCAGCGGCTGCTTTTGCACCAGCGCCAAGGCTCACGGGCAAAGTGCGAATGAGATAAGCCCAGTGCAAGCCGGCCACCAGCAACACGCTCATGCGAATTACGTGGACCAGCTTTTTCGGGAATTTGCCGAAGCGGAGCCGATGTGATCCGCGCAGTGTCGCCAACACTGCGTAAGCTGAAAAAACCACGCTCCCGAACAATCCCGCGACGAGGAGAGGATTAAAGGTAAACGCCTGACCCACTTCGCCAGCGAACAAAGCCTGCATCGCCCGGGTTCCGCCGCAGGATGGGCACGGGATCCCGGTCCAGCGTGCGAACGTGCATTCTGGCAAGGGCAACCCCCAACGCAACCAAAGAAAACCCAGCATCGCTCCAGCGACATTCACGGCCAGCCAAAGCCGCTCGAAATCCAGTTCCCCCGGCGCCAATGGACGCCAGAAAATGGGCGGACTCCAAGGTGTGCTGGCAGAGTTCACCTGCCGATTATTTCGTTTGGAGAGCCTTGTTAAAGGCATCCATAAACTCTGGATTGGTCGAAATGGATTGCCAGAGGGGAATGGCCGCCGCGATGCACAAAGCGCAGCATAAAAGCGTCGGCAAAAGAATTGCAAAGACCGCCTTGGTCGTGCTCACGCCATGCACTTCCGACAGCCCAATCGCTCCCGCCACGATTCGCCAGATTTCCGCCACGATACCTCCGCAGCATGGCACCAGATTGATCAGCGCCACAGCGCCACCCGCATAACAAAACACCCGATAAGTCGCTTCAAACGGTTTGGTCGCCCCCCCTAAAATCATCAGCGATACATGCCATAATCCCGCCCCGATAAATGAACCGATAAAGAGGATGATCGGCAACAAAACCAAGATAATGACCAAGCCCACCCCCATGCCAACTCCCTGGGCGAGAAACGCTTTGGCTACCTCCGAATTTTGCGACATGTTTAAAGAACCCATCACCCCCTGCAAACCCCACTGCACCGCCAGGGCCAACACCGTCGCCACCAAAGTTCCTATCATCAAAAACAAAAATGGCGTCCAGATTCCACCCGTCGTCTTCAGTTTTTTAAATGTCGCCACCGGGTCCAGCAAGATCTCCTTCACCGTCCCAAAAAATCCCCGGACCCAGCCGATCTCCTCTTTGTGTTCCCACGAAGGCAAAACTCCCACTCCCACTCTGCCCGCCGCTGGCAGAATCGCTCCTCCCAACGGTGGCACGGGCATTCGCGGGATCACCGGCTCCTCGCCACCCTCGTCTGCCACTCGTAAATCGCTCCATTCCGAAAGCGGCTTCCAGGTTTCCATCCCCGATCTCCACCCCAAATCCGAATCTTGAAATTGCCCCGAAGTCAATCCCCGCTGCACATCTTCCAAGGAAAAAACTCCCAGGCTTTGCCCGGCACGGTTGAGATGAATATCGCTCATAAAAGACGTTTTAACTGTTTGATAATGCGAAGTCAACGCCCGACATCGCTCTCCGGCCAACTTCGCCAGCTTACCCGCCGCACTTCCTCTGGCATTATGTAATTCACCGGACCATCCATCCCTGGGTGATAATAAATTTCCCCCAACGCCACCCCCCGCGACTCCTTCACCGCCCGGGCAAAACAGGCGTCGTTCATCCGACCCGTTTCCGAGAATCCCCACACCCGGCACGGAAAATGCACAATCGATACATCCAAATGCCGCATTTTAACGCAACTAAGGATGTTAAACACCATTCCCGCACACCCCGCACGCTGCGTCCGTAACAGTCTCACCGCTCGGAAACCATGATTTTTCGCCACCGATTCCGCTTCCTGAAACACCACCGGATGCAAATGTAAATGCATATGATCATCCCAATAAACGGGGAGAAAACCCCGCTCGAGAAACAACCCGAATTGCTCAATAATCTCCAGTCGGATGGCCCCCCGAAGCTCGCGACGATAAAAATATCGCCACCCAGCCATCGCCGGATTGGGCGGGAAGCGTCCTTCGACATCAGTCAAAACCGTTCTTCCGGGACGGGTCCCTCCCACCAGCGTAAGGTGTAATCCCACTCCTAACTGCGGATCCCGACGCGCAATCCGCACCGCCTCCTCCACCGCTCCTCCGTGGATCATCAAGCTTGTCTGGGTGAGCCTTCCTGCGAGATACTGCGCCTCAATCGCCTCGTTCACCTGATGACTCACCCCAAAATCATCCCCCGTCATTAGTAGTGCCGAATCCTTCATCCCCGGCATTCTATCCCGCCATCCTCCCGTCACTTTTTTTCGACCGCTTAAATCCGGTGTTCCTCACCTTGAAAAAAACTGGCCGATTTTCTCCCTGCTTTTCGCGATGAATGGAACGAAGCAAGCCAGCCTGTGTTCAGCGCCCCCTATCGTTTCCGCCGCCTTACCCTCGACTCGGCTAACGTTCTCCTCACTTTGATCCCCGGCCTCGCCCTCCTCCATTCCCGGCGGCAAATCACCTTTGTCTTGGGCGCCGTCATCGCGCTTACCCGCTCCCAGATCGAGCAAATAGGCGGCTGGCAGGTTCTCTCCGATTATCTTGTCGAAGATTATCAACTGGGTCATCTTCTAGCGCAAAAAAACGTCCCCGTCGCTCTCGCCTCCAGTG
>JBBRFA010000022.1:0-34427 GCA_038225185.1 Chthoniobacterales bacterium | reverse complement strand
ATCATCGCGTTAAACTCGTTACTCCAAGGTGGTGGTAACCCGACGTTACCAGCCAATGCAGCGGTGGTGCAACGAGCTCAACAAGCGGCTCAACATTTGTTTCCTTTACAAGTTTCTATGAATCCCCAACAAGTGGTCCAGTTTACTAATGCAGCCATAGGCTTTGACTATTATAGCAATGGCATTGGAAACTCTGCTTCGACCCTGTTTCCAAACGGTATACCGCCAAACGTGATACAGTAATAAATACCGGCACCTTAATTAATTCCCCGCCCTTTTTCCCGAACACCGCGTTCTGGAAAATCGGCGGGGTTTTGTTTCCATCCGCCCGAGGGCGACATCTTCGTGCGATTGACTTACCAGTTTCTGAGAAATCTTTGGCGAACTTCCCTCTGGTAAATTGGTGCCACAGCCGGCAACTGGCCCGTGGGCGGTTCCGGCTGGACATCTCTGGAGTGGGCTGGTTGCGCGCGGGAGCACGCGCCAGTGAGGGGCCGCCGGTAAGGATCACGATATACCGAGTAATTACGCACAAGTCCGTTCGAAGGTGTCATGCAAGAATGCTCCGTCAGCTTCCGGCACTTCACCAGTTACGAATGGGTTACGATTTCTTGTCAATTGCGTGACAGACCGCATTGTTTTGCGTCTAACACGCATTCATGGCAACGAAATGCTCCGGGGTAACGGGAATCCATTTTTGATTTACGTCGTGGAGAATGGATGCCATTTCGCCTGTGTCGAAGCCAGCATAGTTTTCCATTTCCGAAGTGGTTCGATCAACCAGACTTTCGCCGAGCAACTGGATGATCTCGCGGTGTTTTTGGAGGTTATCGCCGCATTTTTCGAGTTGGAAAGGGTCTGTGCCCCAACGGAGGATTTTTAGAACGCACTGGGCTGGCGCTGCATTCATGCTGCTTAAGGAAACGTCGTGCACGGCAGCGGCGGCGGCACATTTCATTTCGGCATCGGAGACGTTCGGATCGGCCACGGCGTGGTCGATGTGCGAAAGGTGGGCGCGAAGTTGGTCGGCGGAAAAGGGCGCGGGATCGACGAGCAAGGTGTCGCCGCTGTCGTCGGTGGTGCGGGTGTGATTTTCGAGGACATTGACGAGCGGGTGGATTTCGAGGGCGTTATCCCAGGAAACCTGCCCGGCAAAAAAACTTTCCTCGTAACCGGAGGGGAGACCCTGGAAATACGTGGGCAGATTTTTGCCCGATTGCGCGAGGGTAAACAGGGCGTGCTGAAGGGTTTCGCCGGGCCAGCCGAGATGGTGAACGAGGGAGATTTTGGGGGATTGTGGTTGGGAGAAAACGAGTGAGTTCAGAAGAAGTTGGACGGCTTCCCGGGCACTCTGGACGATGATGTAACGATGGGGTGCGTGGACGTTGATCGGAAGATCGTTGGCAATCCGGTCGGCGATTTGGCTACAAACGCGGCTATTATCGAGGACGTGGGTAAAACGGACGACACTATAAGAGGTGTGCGTGCTGTCCAGGCCCGCCTGGATTGTCTGCCATTCGGCAATTTTTTTGGAGGCGGCATAAATCTCCGAGGTAAGGTAGCGCGAAGTCTTGCCTGTGGAGGAGAAAACGAAGTGGGCTGCGCCGCATTCCTGGGTGGCGTGGAGGACGTTGGCAGTGCCAGCGACGTTGCTCCGAAGGGTGTCGCGGATTTGTCGCTCGGAAAGGCCGGGATTGCGCTGCGCACCGAGGTGAAAAACGACGAGGGGACGTTCTGCGAGAAAGATTTGGCGCAGTCTGGCCAGGTCGTAAAGATCGCACTGATGGAAGGTAAACCGGGTGTCAACTGTTGGTTTTACCGGTGATTTTACCGCGGGTCGCACCCGGTCAACGGAAACGATGTGTCCAGCTCCCAAATCGGCAAGCTGGGCCATAAGAAGGGAGCCGATGCAACCGCTGCCACCTGTGACGAGGACGGTGCCACCTTGCAAAATGGAGCGGATGTCTGTTTCGTGAAGATGAATGGCCCGTTCCCGCGCTTCCTCGAAGGGACCAGTTTCCAATAGGCCGGAGTTTCTATAAGCGGCAACCAGCTCGGAGGTGTGTTTTTGGAGTTTTGCCAGAGTGAGCAAGTCCAGAGGCTCACCGAATGCGGGCGGTGCGACCTGATAAATGCGGTCGATGATTTCCGAGATTCCCACAATTGCTTCTCAAGAAAGCAACTGCCCTGCCAAGCTCGTTTTTCAGGAGGTTAAGGGCCATGCAGGAGGCTTAAACGACAAAAAACCGATGAAGACGCGTCTCCATCGGTTTTTTTGTATCTCAGAAATGATAATTGATTTAAATGGCTTTGTCGCCGGTCTCGTCGGTGCGAATGCGGATGGCTTCCTCGACGGTGGAGACGAAGACTTTGCCGTCGCCGATTTTGCCGGTTTTGGCGGCTTTGACAATGGCGGCGCAGGCATTCTCGGCGAGGGCGTCGGTGAGCACCACTTCGATCTTAATCTTGGGGAGAAAATCCACGGTGTATTCGCTTCCACGATAGATTTCGGTGTGGCCTTTTTGGCGTCCGAATCCTTTGACTTCGCTTACGGTCATACCCTCAATACCGAGGTCGGCAAGGGCGTCTTTTACTTCTTCAAGTTTAAAGGGTTTAATGATGGCTTCAATTTTTTTCATGTTGGTTATGATTAGTCGTCCGCCAGTGGCTGCCAGGCGGACTTGGGTTTACTGATGAGCAGGCAAAATTCCTTTGGCCCTGCGCAGCCGGGATGAGCAAAGCGTGTGCCATCGTCCGAGGAGTTTCCACTGGGATGCTTTTGCGACGCAATTCCAAGGCAAAGAATGGAAAACTATTTTTAGGCAACGCCGGAAAAAAGCGTCAGGCAGTCGATTTTTTGTCGAAAAATAGCCACAACGATAAAATTAGTGCAGTTTTTCCTCGTTCGTGGAGGCTGCTGCGGGTGCAAGCGGCTTCTTTTGCCAGCGTTCGAGAGATTCTTGATGAAAATGGCGACGACGAAAAAGTTTCGTTAGAACGCCGTAACGCGGGCTGGCCAGAAACGCGAGCAGAAATAGGCCACCGAGCAGGAGCACAATGCAGGGACCGGTTTCCAAGTCGAACCAATACGAAAGAAGCAGACCCAGACTGGCACTTACACCGCCTAAAATGCCGCCAGCCCAAAACATCTTATTCACCGAATCGGTCAGCAAATAAATCGTCGCCGACGGGGCAATCAGCAGCCCGAGGGCGAGCACCACGCCGACGGCTTGCAACGTCGAAATCATGGTCAGCACCAGCAGCCCGATCATGAGATAATTGAGTGCGCCGACGTGGACGCCCTGAGATTTGGCGACGGTGGGATCGAAGAGGCAAAGTAAAAGCGGGCGTTGCAAGGCAACAACGATTGGAATAACCACCATCGCGATGCCGTAACTGAGCCAGAGGTCGCTGTTTGACAGCCCCAGGACATTGCCAAAAAGATAATGATGCAACGAAATCGGCGAACGCACTTTATTGAGTAAAATGACCCCGGCGGCGAAGGCCACAGTATAAAGAATGGCGAGGGAGGTATCTTCTTTGATCCGTGAACTGCGCGAAATGAGCTGCGATCCCACCGCCACGAAAAGGGCGGCGGCGAGGGCGCCAAAAAACAAGCCCAGCGGGGCGACGCCGAAGAGTAAAAACCCCACGGCCAGGCCGGGGAGCAGCGAATGGGTGAGGGCATCGGCCATGAGGGCGAGACGCCGGAGAACGATGAATGCGCCGATGAAACCGTTTAGAAAACCGATGATTGCGCAGCCGTAAAGTGCGCGGAGCATAAACTCGTGTTGAAAAGGTTCGAGCAGCAGATTCATGCGTGTTTTTTGCCGGCAAAAGCCTGCGTGCCATAAGTATGAGCGATGGTCTCGGGCGTAAATGCCGTCGCGGTGGGTCCCGCCGCTACCAGTTCGCCATTGAGCAGCATGACGTGGGAAAAAAGCGCTGCCACCGAGGATAAATCGTGGTGGGAAGCGATGATCATTTTTCCTGAGGCCGAGAGGGTGCGAAGAATGGCTGCGAGATTGGTGCGATTGGGTTCGTCGAGACCGGTGAAGGGTTCATCCAGCAACAGGACGTGCGCTTCCTGCGCGAGAGAGCGGGCGAGAAATGCCCGCTGCTGTTGACCGCCCGAGAGAGCCGAGATCTGGCGATCCTGCAAATCTTGCAACTGCATTTTTTCGATTGCAGCCTGCACCGCCAGACTGTCTGCCTCGCGATAACGGCCAGCCCAGCCAATGCGCAGATAACGTCCCATTTCCACCAGGCCGCGGACGGTGATCGGGAAATCCCAATCCACGTTTTCCCGCTGGGGCAAATACGCAAAATCGGTCGTCGCTCCGCGCACCTGCCGTCCGTGGAAAAAAATCGTGCCCGTCTCCGGTTTCAGCAATCCCGTGAGAGTTTTAAGCAAGGTGGTCTTGCCCGCTCCATTGGGTCCCATCAACGCGATCAACTGGCCGCAGACGGCTTGAAAACTCAGGTGATGCAGCGCCGGGATGCGGTTATAGGAGACGGTGAGATCGCTCACGCGCAATTCGTGATGGGCGTGCGGATGGGCGTGCCGGGAAATCATGGCGTGCCCTCCTGGCCGGGGAAAGTAAGGATTTCGGAGAGCGTTTTTTTACCCGCAATTGTCTGCTTTTGTTGCGAACCATCGGCCCGCGTGACCACGACCAGGCTTTTCACCGGGCGAAAATGCTCCTTCCACTCTGCCTCCAGGACGAGATCGATGCCTTCGGGGGGGAAAATCGCCTCCACGCGGGTGCCAAAGTCGAATTGATCCGAGCCGGTCGATTGCAAAATCTCGCTTCCGAGCAAAGTGAGCGTGAATGTTTCTGGAGGCAAAGTGAAAGTGACTGTGACCGTCAAGATTTCGGGTAATAAAGGTGGTTCCGCTGGTTCGTTGGCCAGCGAAGGGGAGGCTTCGACCGCAGGCGGGGGAGGCGTGCGGGTAAGCCACCGCAGCGGCAACCCGGCGAGGAGCAAAAACAGCAGGGCGACTGCGGCACGTAAAACAGGCCAGCCGATCATGTGTGTGAGGAGTAGCCCATTTTTTTGCCCATTACTTGCAACAAGAATAATCGAATTTACCGGGCTGACGAGAGAAAATGCGCTGGTGCGGGCAGTCTGCGACTCGCTGGATCAATAGAGCATCGATTCCTCGGGAGGTTGGGTGACTTCGATTTTCTTTGCGCGGATGACGGCCACGGTGCGTCCGTTTTCGATGGGGAAAGTGACTTCGCCGATGACTTTGGTCCAGACCATTTCGGTCACGTTACCGGGTAATTCCTGGTCGGCTCCCCGCTCCACGAGCAAGGATACGGGCTGGGCATCGGAGGCGCAGCAGACCATAAAGAGGCGCACGATTTTAAAGCGGTTGCCCAGAGGATTGCCCACTTTTGCGGGCATGAACTGACCGATAATCTCCGCCGATTGGCCCTCGAAAGGGGTGCGCAGGGTCGGTTCCTCCGCAGCATAAAGCAGGTCGGCCACGTTTACCGGGATGTTACCCTCGGCGTTGGGCTTAAAAAAATCGGCCACGGCGGGATCCATCATCGAGGGGCCGGCAGCGGGGCTGTTTTCATCGGGCAACGCGGGTTCGAGCACAGGTAGCGCAGCTTTGGCCAGAGCCTCGACCTTTTTTTCGTAGCGATCTGCCAACCCGGGCAGGGCGCTGGCCGATTCGGCATAGCCACGGGTGGCGATGATGTTGGCTCCGAATTGGTCGGTGGTAAAAAATGCCGCGACCACCAGGGGTAACAATAAGATCACAGGAAACAGCCAGCTCGAAATGAGCGGTGAACGCCCGGCATCGGGACAATCCTCGACCGGGCCGCATTCGCAGAGCGCGATTCGATTGCGGGTGAGCAGCAAAAGAATGCCGCAGGCGGTGAGCACGACGCCTGCGATGAGCACTTGGGGACGAAAAACCGGGTGGAGAAACGAGGTGATCCTGCCGCTGAGATAAAAATAGAGCAGAATGCCGCCCCACTGAAGCAAGGTAGCGGGAGCGATGAAGCTGATGAATTTTTTGCTCATAAAAAAACCGGCATTTTCAGTGGGCCATTCTCACGGCAGGAATGGCACCAGGAAAATACAGAGAAAGCCGATCCCTGCAAACAATCCCAAGGCGAGCAGGACGGTGAATTTTTTCTTAAAAACCAGCCCATACATGAAAAACAATTTCACATCCATCATCGGTCCGAGGACCATGAAGGCCAGCTTCGCGGAGAGTGGGAAGGCCACGAAATTTGCCGCGATAAATGCGTCGCTCGTGCTGCAAAGCGAGATGAGCATGGCCAGCCCCTGGAGGGAAAATGTCGCCAGCCAGATGTTTTGTGCGAGAGGTAAAATGACCATTTCGCGGTTGATCGACGTGTTAAACAAAGCGGCCAGCGCAGCGCCGATCACGAGGTAAAATGCCACATCGAGGAAGTCGAACGACGCGGTGCGCAAAGCCGCGATCAATTTCCCGCTCAGGGGAAGTTTTTTACCAGTCGCCACGGGCAGGTTTTCCAAATCGGCGGAGTCATCTGGGGCGGGTTGAAGAAATACATTCTGGCGTCGCCCGGTCGGTGCGAGCAAGGCAGGGAGCAGAATGGTTTCCTTGCGCAGACGCAACACAATGGCACCCACGACACAGGCGATAACGAAGGCCAGACAAAAACGGAAGGCCAGCACAGTCGCAGGATCCTGACCTCGAAAAGCCGAATAAGTGCTCAAAGCCACCACGGGATTAATAATCGGGGAGGCGAGAAGATACGTGACGGCGGGGGCCAGCGGCATGCCTTTGCGCAACATGCGACGGATCACCGGGATGACTCCGCACTCGCACATGGGGAGAAAAAAACCGAGCAAACCCCCGATGAGGATCGCCAGGGCGGGGTTTTTTGGGAGCCAGCGTTCGAGTGCTTTGGATGGCAGAAACGCATCGATAAACCCCGAGATCAGCGTGCCGAGAATGAGATACGGCACGGCCTCGAAGACAATGCTGAGAAAGGAAAGACTGAAATCGTTAAATTGAAAAGAAAACCACGTCATTGAAAGCAATCTCCTGGGGTTCGGAAACCGAGTGTCGCACGAACCCCGGCCCGCGCAACTTGCGGAAGAGGTTCCTGGTCATTTTTCATTCATTCTTCGCGCTTGCGTCGTTTCGGAAAAAATTCAAAATACGCGGCATTATGAGCACTTACCTCCCTCTCGAAGGCAAAATCGGCGTCGTTTTCGGCGTCGCCAACAAACGCAGCATTGCCTGGGCCATCGCCAAAGCGTGGGCCAGGGCAGGCGCAAAACTTTATTTCAACTACCAGGGCGCGCGCCTTAAGGAAAATGTGGAGGAACTCGTGGCGGAATTCGGTCCCGACACGTTTCTTTATCCGTGCGATGTCTCCAGCGATGCCGAAATCGAGGCGTTTTTTGCCGAGGTCAGCAAACACACCCAAAAGATCGATCTGCTGCTGCACGCGGTGGCTTTTGCTCCAAAGGAAGCGTTGGAAGGCGACTTCATCAACACTACGCGCGATGCTTTTCTCATCGCCCATAACATCAGCGCCTACTCACTGGTCGGCCTGGCCCGGGCGGCCTCTCCGTTTTTCACCGATGGCGGCAGCATCGTCGCAATGACCTATTACGGTGCCGAAAAAGTGGTGCCGCATTACAACGTGATGGGTGTCGCCAAAGCCAGTCTGGAAGCGTCCACCCGCTATCTTGCAGCCGATCTCGGAGCGAAAAAAGTGCGGGTCAATTGCATCAGCGCCGGTCCGGTGCAAACGCTTGCCGCACGTGGGATCAGTGGATTTTCCTCCATGATGAAACATTACGAGGAACACGCACCGCTCAAGCGCAGTTGCACCACCGAAGAGCTGGGTGCGACGGGTGTATTCCTGGCCAGCGACGGGGCAGCCTCGATTACCGGCCAGGTGATCTACGTGGATGGCGGCTACCAGATTATGGGGATGTAGAATAAATAGGTCAGATGGGACCCATACGACCTAGGGATCTCTGCGACCTGTTTAAATCTACGGATTGCGGAAGGGGCGATCCGTCGAGGGATCGACGACCAATGCCCCGTCTGGGATGCCTCGCACATCGATGATGTTAAACGGACGATAAGGGCTGCGCACATATCCGGAGTAACGGGTCGGCTCGCCGTAGGGGTAGGAACGTTCGCCACGGTAGGAACTGCGTCCGCGATATGCGACGTCATCCTCATAATAGCGGGCTTCGTTTTTTTCGCGTTTGCTCTCATCATAGACGGCACCAGCCAAAGCACCGGCGAGAGCGCCAATAGCCGCGCCTTGTGCGGTGCGGGTGCCTCCGCCGCCTTGGGTGGTATTGCCGATGGCGGCACCGAGGCCGGCTCCGACCAGGGCACCAGTGCCAACGCCAGTTTCGCAGGAGGTGAGCAGACTGGAGGAGCCGAGGGCGAGAAGGAGGGTGATGGCGGTGATTTTTTTAGTCATGGTAATGGTGGGTTTTAGTGGAATTATCGAAACAATAACGTTCGCTTCAGTAAAAGCGCAAGTTTTTCGACAACATTAAGACGGTAGCGGTGGGAAAATACTTTAAAATCGTCGCGCTGCATTTTTTGTAAAACCCGCCGGTAAATATCGCTCATGATGAGGCCGGGCCGAAGCGATTGCCGATCTTCGGGGGCGATGACGGCTTCGGAAAGACGATAATTTTTTTCGGCCAAAGCCGCGAGCTGCTGGAATAAATCGAGCAGACCGGGCGTTATCTTTCCCTGACGAAGAACATCCTCGTCGCAACCGTGTTGCCGCAGGAGCGCGAGGGGAAGATAAATGCGCCCATGGTGCCGGAGATCCTCGGCGACATCGCGCAGGATGTTGGTGAGTTGCAGGGCTTCTCCCAAAGCCCTGGCATGTTCCCGGGCGGAGGGATTTTTATAGCCAAAAATTTCGATGCTCACCAGGCCCACGGCGCCGGCCACGCGGTAACAATACTTTTGCAAGTCTTCCAGGGTGGCATAACGCACGCCGTCGAGATCCATCTCCATCCCGGCGATGATGTCGTCGAGCAAGGCACGATCGACGGCATGGCGATCCAGCGTCGCGCGCAGATCCGGGGCCAGGACGTGTTCCCCAGGGGTGACCGCACGCACGGCAGATCGCCAGACCGATAAAGCAGCCCGGCGTTCTTCGAGGGGAGCCAATGTATCGTCCGCCAGATCGTCCACGATGCGGCAAAAGGCATAAAAATTACTGATGGCGCGCCGTTTTTGGGCAGACAGAGAGATAAAGGCAAAAGCCAGATTGGAGCGGCTGGCTTTGGTGATTTTTTCCCCGGAAGTCATGGTTAAAAACGGAAGGTCGGCAATATCGCAGAAAACTCTTTGGCGAGATTTACGATGAGGCGCAACCGGTAATTCGGTAAATGATCGCTAAATGGTCGGCAAATGGCCAAAAAGCCGGGTTTCCACTTGTCAGCGTGGTGCGAAACCTGCACTATAGGTTGCGCATGTCTGTCACCGAAGAACTCACACGCCATATCCGCGAGCAAATCGTCAGGCATGGCCCAGTCACCTTCCGGTGGTTCATGCAGCAGGCACTGTATCATCCCGAATGGGGATATTACTCGTCTGGAAAGGGAACTATTGGGCGTCTGGGAGATTTTTACACCAGCGTAAGTGTGGGACGGATGTTTGGGGAATTGTTGACCCGCCAATTCCACGAAATGTGGGTGCGCCTGGGAAGTCCCGATGAATTTACCATCGTCGAGCAGGCGGCAGATCGTGGGCAGCTCGCCAGCGATATTCTCGAGACCGCGGGGATTCATTACCCGGATTTTTTTCAGGCTCTGCGTTACTGGATTATCGAGCCATCGGTCGTCCTGGCCAATGAACAAAAAAAACGCCTCACCCGTTTCGGCAGACACCGCACGGGCTGGTCCGAGAGTATCGACAACCTCGGGGCGGGCTCGATTTTTGGCGTCTATTTTTGTAATGAACTGCTCGACTCCCTCCCGGTCCATCTCGTCTCGTGGATCCGCGATCAATGGATGGAAAATTACATCGATTACGACTCGGGCCATTTTACGTATGTCTTCGGGGCGCCATCGAGCCACATTCTTGCCCAGCATCTGACCAAGCTCCCGACCAACCTGCCCGAACAATACCGCACCGAGGTCAATTTGCGGGCCATGACTTGGATGGAAGACGCCGCGCGCGCCATTCGCACCGGCTACGCGCTGGTGATCGATTACGGGTTTCCCCGCGCCCATTATTACGCTCCCGAGCGCACCGAAGGCACCTTGAGTTGCTACAGTAAACATCAGCGCAGCTACAATCCCTTTGAAAAAATCGGCGAAATGGATCTCACCGCCCACCTCGATTTTTCCTCCATTGCCGAAGTGGCTTTGGAAAACGAAATGGAAGTCGCGGGTTACACCGACCAGAACCATTTTCTTATCGGTGTGGGCAAGGAGGATTTCGCCGCCATCGAAGCCGAGGCTGGCAACCTTAGCGAATCCACCGCCCAGAAACTACGGGAATTGCAGACCCTGACGCATCCTGAGCAAATGGGGTCGCAATTCAAATATCTCACCCTTCAGAAATTCATCGACCCCGCGCCGCCGCTCCTGGGGTATCGACTTGCCGTCGATCCTTACAACGTTCTGGGCATTGATCGGCCCGAAATAAAACGCGGTTATTGATGCTCGCGCCCTGCGTTTTCACAGTCACTGCTGCAAAAATGGATTTTGCTCGCATCCCTTTCCCGAACTGTTCTAATCCATCTCTATGATCCATCGCGATTACCTCATTGTTGGCGCAGGCACGAGTGCGTTCCATGCCTGCCAGGCCCTCCGTCAATACGATCCCAAAGGCAGCGTAATGCTGATCGGGGACGACTACCTGCCTCCCCTCGAAACGCCTAAAATGGATAAAGCCTGGTTCAAGGAACCCAAGCCCGATTACTCCTCGCTCACCGTTGCTCCCGAGGATTGGTTTTCCCAAAATCGCATCGATTATCGCCCCGGCACCCTCGTTACCCAATTCAATATCGAACGACGCCTGGCCGTTTTACAAACCGGCCAATCCATCGAATTCAAAAAAGCTTTGCTGGCCACGGGTTCACGTCCGAAACGCCCGCAAATCGCCGGTTTTAACCTCGGCAACATCATTTATCCCCGCACCATTCACGACATCTTCGCCATTCGCGAGATTGCCAGCCACGAAAAAGGTTGCGCCGTCATCGGCTCCGATCTCCACGCCTTGCGTTACGCCGCCGCCTTGCGCAGCAGCAACCACAACGTCATCCTGCTCTCCGGCGATAAATTTCTTCTCGAAGGTCTGGTCGATCCCGCCACCGGTCAGTTTTTAAACGAATACGCCCTCGCTCACGGACTCAAACTTACCTTGGAGGAAAACCTCAACGGTTTCGAAGGCAAAACCGTCCTAAAAAACGTCCAGCTCAAAAGCGGCACCCGTTTCGCCGCAGGCATGGCCGTCGTCTCCCTCGGCAGCGAACCCGATCTGCGCCTCGTCCAGGGCACCCCGCTCAGCAGCCCCAACGGTTCCCCCGTCAACGAATATCTCGAAACCGACGAAAAAGGCATCTACTCCGTCGGCCCGCTCGCTCTTTTTCCAGATAAACTCTTTGGCAGTGTCCGCCGTTGGGATTATCCCTCCTGCGCCCTGCTCCAGGGGCAGATTGCAGGCGCCAACATCACCGGACGCAAACGCCAGAAATTTGATTATCTCCCGCATTTCGGCCTCGATTTCTTCGATCTCAAACTGCGTTTCGTCGGCGACTTTTCCAAACCCATCCTCCGCACTCTCCTCGATGGCGCTTACGATAAAAAGAAATTCACCGTCAGCATCCTTTCCGGCGAAAAAATCGTCGCCGCCATTCTTTGTAATCGCTCCCCCGAAACCGAGGAAACCGTCACCCAACAGATTCGTTCCGGTTTCAAACCCTCCCCATAAAACTGCATTCCAGGATGCCGCAGCCGGAACAAATTACTTTCCGGGCTTGCCTTTTCCTATCGTTATCGCACTAATCTGTCCTCCATGGTTAAGAGGGACTCTTTAGTGACGGTTTTTCGGTTGATTTTTTGTCTGTGGATCGTGGGACTGCTGTCCCCGGCCCATGCGCTGGAACGCGAGGCCGGGGGTGAGTTTTTTACAATCCAGATGCACGACTATTTCGTCGAACTCCAGGGCGGTCAACGGGTCGATCTGGAGATTACCTATCAATTTCCAAAAAACTTTCCCCGCGCCGATATGCCCGATTATCGGGCGGTGCAAATCCTGGTCGAGGATGCGCTTTACGGTCTGCCCCAATCCTACACTTATTGGGAGATCACCAATCGGGAAATTGTCCGTCGGCTGCTCACCGCCTTTCCCCTTTTCCTGGCTGTGGAAAGCAAGTTTTTCATCGAGCCCCGCGAAATTCTCAATATTCGGCGGGGCACGACTGTCGCCCTCTTGCAGGCGGATGCAAAAGGCCTGGAGGCGATCACCCAGATCGATCAGGATGCCTATTATCAGGCGCGAACGGGCGCATTTAACATTCTCGTGCCGCGTCCACTCAAAGCCAGTGTGGCGGAGTTAGTCGCAAAGATCAAAGCCTCCCCCAAAGTGGGTGAGGTGATTCTCGATTACACCCCATTTCCCCTGGCCGGGAGCGAGTTTACTTTTCCTGAAATAGTTAACAGCTTGAATCCAGCGGGAGCGTATCAAGCCTTGATTCTTCCCTTGGAAACAGGTAAAAAAGCGGGCCTGCATCTGGTGAAAGATCTAGGGCCCTTGCGAGGGATTGTGAAGGTGCTGCCGAAGGATCCCGCAAAGATTGAGCCCGACGCAAAAGTAGTCGCCGAAATTTCCCTGGCCGACACTTTGGGCCTGGAACGCGCGAACGTGGATGCCCTCGCCCTGGCCGATGCGCGGGAGAAATTTTTCCGCCAAAAAGCGGCGGCACTCATCGTCGAGGAGAAATACGCTTTTCCCTATCAGGTGCAAAAATTTCCCATCGAACCGTATGCCGCGGAAACCCGCATCGGGCTGTTTGTTCCGGAGGCTTTAAAAGAGCAACCGGTGCCGAAATGGTTGCTTGATGGAAAATAAAAAAGACGTTAACAATTATCACCATGTCCTCCCCGCTTCCCCCTGATAAACTGGCCACGTTGTCGCAATTGCTTTCTTCGGGCAGGAAACTCGAAGCGATCAAGCTCTATCGCGTGCTGGCCGGGGTGGGACTCAAGGAAGCCAAGGAGGAGGTGGAGGCCTTGGAAGCGGCTATGCGAAAACTGTCTCCCGAAAAATTCACTTCTGCACCAAAAAGCGGCTGCCTCGGAGTGCTCCTGCTGGCTGGTTTTTGCGGTGGTGGCCTAACTGGCTGGTTGCTCGGTTAAAACGGCAACGGCTTTTTCCAAAGTCGGCAGATCGCTGATCGAAAGCACGCGGGCTTCTTTGTTAATCCGTCCGACGAGTCCGGCCACCACCGCACCCGGACCGAGATCGAGAAAAAGGTCGATTTTTAAATTGTTGATTAGGAATTCGATGGATTCGGTCCAGCGCACACTGCCCGTGACTTGCTCGGCCAGCGATTGACGAATTTTTGCCGGATCGGTGACGGGGATGGCGTCCACGTTACAAATCACCGGCACTCGGGGAGAGTAGATCGATGTCTCCTCCAGGGCCCTGGAAAGACGTTGATAGGCGGGTTCCATGAGGCGGGAATGGAAGGCGCCAGCGACGTTCAGCACGGTGGCGCGGCGCACCCCGGCTTCTTTGGCAAGCGAGGCGGCAAGAGCGATCTTGGAAGCTTCGCCCGAGAGAACGATCTGGCCGGGACAATTGAGATTGGCGATATCGACATCGGTCTGCGAGGCTAAAGTGCGCACGGCATTTTCCTCTCCGCCGATGAGTGCCGCCATGCCTCCGTTGGTTGCCCGGCAGGCTTCGTCCATGTAACGGCTGCGTTTGGCGACCAGCTCGAGCCCGGTATAAAAATCAAAGGTCCCGGCGGCGGCATGAGCGGTAAATTCCCCGAGCGACAACCCGGCGGCGGCGACAAAATCGAGCGTCGGCACGCGTTCGCGCAAAGCGAAGAGACAAGCCATGCCATGCACATAAAGGGTTGGCTGGCAGACCGAGGTGCGGGTGAGTTCCCCGGCCGGACCCTCGAAGGCGATGGTGGAAAGCGGAAAGCCAAGCTTGGCGTCGGCATCGCCGAAAAGCCGGGCGACAGCAGGGAAATGGGCGGCAAGATCGCGACCCATGCCGACGGTTTGCGCTCCCTGACCGGAGAATAACAAGGCGATACGAAGGGATGTGTGACTCATCCTTGCTTTATAGAACGTTGAAAAAAAAAGACAAGCGGCGGGCGGAAACTCTCGCGCGGGAAGTCTTGGGGCACTTTGTGGCTCGTGCGCGAAATGTTGCTTGTAAAATGCGGCGAACTGGCAAAAGTCCCAGTCCCCGCTGTTGGCAGCGCGCGGAATTTTATGAGCCTGACTTTAAAAAACCTCGGTCGCGAAGGCCGGCACACGTTGCTGCTGGCTCTGCCGATGATGGCTGGGCAGGTGAGCCAGATGCTGATGGGGGTCACCGATACCGTGATGGTGGGGCGCGTGGGGGTGATCCCGCTCGCGGCGGCGTCTTTCGCCGGGGCGATCTTGCTGGTGCTATTCATCGCGGGACTGGGATTTCAGATTCCGATTTCCATTTTTGCCTCGCAAGCACACGGGAGGGAGGATCGGAGGGAGGCGGGCGAGGTGCTGCGTCACGGGTTATCAATCGGGTTGGTGTCGGGTCTGGGAGTGGCCCTGAGCGGGATGGTTTTATCGTTGTTTCTGGATCGTTTCGGCCAGGAGCCTGGGGTGGTGCGGGAGGCGACACCGTATTTCCAGATTGTGGCCTGGTCGTTGTTACCAGCGATGTTGGAGCAGGGTTGCAAACAGTTTAGCGAGGCTTTGGGGCGCCCCTGGCTGCCAATGAGTGTGATGCTTTCGGCGGTGGGATTGAATATTTTTCTCAATTGGGTGCTGATTTATGGCAATCTCGGCGCACCTGCGATGGGCCTTACCGGGGCGGGTTGGGCGACTTTGGTGTCGCGGGTGGTGTCGGTCGTGGTGATGTTCGTTTGCATCGTGCGCAGTGGACATTATCGGCCTTCGTTGCCACAAAAATGGCTGGCGGCGCTCGATTTTTCCCGGATTTGGCAGATGGCAAAATTGGGCGGGCCACTTTCGCTGACGTTAATGCTGGAGGTGGCAGCGTTCGGGGTGGCGGCGATCATGATGGGTTGGATCAGCGCCAAATCGTTGGCGGCGCATCAGATTGCGATGAATTGTGCGGCGACGACGTTTATGTTTCCGCTCGGGCTGTCGTTTGCCGCGCGTATCCGGGTGGGGCACGCGGTGGGATCGAAAGAATGGGCGCGGCTGGCGCCGATTGGCTTTTCGGCGATGGGCTTGGGGCTGCTGATTATGATAACGTTTTCGGTGTTTTTGATTCTTTTTAATGAAACGGTGGCGGGTTGGTTTGTGAAGGATCGGGAACTGGTGATGCTGGCGGCGTCGCTGATGGTGATCGCGGGTTTTTTCCAGATTTTCGATGGTTTGCAAGTGATTGCAGGCGGTTCGTTGAATGGGTTGGCGGATGTAAAGGTGCCGGCGTTTTTTGCGTTGATTTCGTATTGGGGGGTGACATTGCCTCTGGCCTATCACTTGGGGTTTCGCCTGGGCTGGCGGGAGGCGGGCATCTGGTGGGCGATGGCTGTGGGGCTGGCGTTGGCGGCAACCTGCGGGGTAACGCGGTTTTGGTTGCTGACACGAAAAGCGGGGCGCAACGGGTGAAAACGATGCCGTTGTCTGTCCTTTTTTTAATGAAACCACAATGCGGAGTGGACAACTTTGCCGGTCTGCGTTTAGTTGAAGCCCCAATTTATGGCACACACAATTACCAGCCCTGTTTACGTTGTTCAGGATAATATCGATACCGACCAGATCATCCCCGCGCAGTATCTTACGCTCGTGCCGACGATCCCTTCGGAATATGAAAAGCTCGGTTCCTACGCATTGATCGGTCTGCCCGACGCGCTTTACCCCCAGCGTTTTGTGGCTGAGGGCGAAAACCAGACTCCTTATAAAATCGTCATCGCCGGGAAAAATTTCGGGTGCGGCAGTTCACGAGAACACGCTCCTATCTCTCTCGGAGCCGCTGGAGTCGAAGCCGTTGTCGCCACCTCGTTTGCCCGCATTTTTTTCCGTAACTGCGTGGCCACAGGCGAATTATATCCTTACGATTCCCCGGATCGTCTTTGCGAAATCATTAAAACCGGCGACATCGCCACCCTCGATTTCGACACCGACACTCTCACCGTAGGCGATTTGGTGGTAAATTTAAAACCGCTCGGAGAAGTGCGCCCGGTGATCGATGCCGGCGGCCTCTTCAATTATGCCCGGCAGACCGGGATGATTCCGTCCTGAGTAGCCAGGCTCTTTTATAATTTAGGCCCTTTATTTTGGCCAGAGCCAGACAAGGTAGCCCACGTAGCCCAGCATTAGCACCCCGCCTTCCCAGCGGCGCAAACAAAAGCCAGACCACATCAAGGGGAGCAGACAAGCGGAAAACACCAGCATCACACCCATGTCCACGAAACCGATTCCTGGGGAGGAAATGGGTTTTACTAACCCGCTGATGCCGACAATCGCAAGCGAGTTGAAGATATTCGAGCCAATGATGTTGCCGATGGCAATATCTGGTTGTTTGCGGAAGGCGGCCACAAGGCAGGCCGACAGCTCCGGCATGCCGGTCCCAGCCGAAACAATCGTGAGACCGATGATGGCGTCGCTAACTCCGAAAGATTTGGCAATCGCCGTCGCGCCTTCAACCAGCCAGCGCGAGCCTAAAACTAAAAAAACCAATCCCCCGGCGATATACAGCGCATCGAGCCCCCAGGCGTGTTTTGGCGGGACGACACTTTCAGAATACTCAGATGTCACCTCGGCGGATAATGTCTCCTTTTTTGCCATGACGACAGCCGACACGGTGTAGGCAACGATGCCGGCAAAAAGCAGCCCTCCCTCCAGTTGACTGATGCGGCGATCCCACAAAAAGAAAACCAACACACCGCTGATCCCCAGCATGAGCGGCGCATCCCAGCGCAGAATCTGCAATTGCACTTTGATCGGATAGATCAGGGCGGTAATCCCCAGGATCATCCCGATATTGAAGATGTTCGATCCCACCACGTTGCCGATGGCGACGTCGCCGAGACCAGACAGATTGGCTTTAAGACTTACCACCAACTCCGGCGCACTTGTGCCAAAAGCCACCACGGTTAGACCCACCACGAGCGGGGTCAAGCCCAGCCGCAAGGCGAGTGAGGAGGCTCCCCGAACCAAGCCTTCGCCACCAAAAAAGAGCAAAATCAGGCCGCCAAAAATAAGTAAACTTGAAAAAAGCATGGAGTGGGACATTACTCAGATTTTCGGAACCAGTCGGATTTTTTTCATGCATTTCAACCGGCGACATCGGCACCCTCTATTTCGACACCGATACCCTCACGGTGGGCAATTTATTGGTAATTTTAAAACCTCTCGGAGTCTTTATTTTGGCCAAAGCCAGACAAGGTAACCCAGGTAACCCAGCATCAGCACCCCGCCTTCCCAGCGGCGCAGACAAAAGCCAGACCACATCAAGGGTAGCAGGCAAGCGGAAAACACCAGCATCACGCCCATGTCCACGAAACCGATTCCTGGGGAGGAAATGGGTTTTACTAACCCGCTGATGCCGACAATCGCCAGCGAGTTGAAGATATTCGAGCCAATGATGTTGCCGATGGCGATATCCGGTTGTTTGCGAAAGGCGGCCACAAGGCAGGCCGACAACTCCGGCATACTGGTCCCCGCCGAGACAATCGTGAGACCGATGATGGCGTCGCTAACCCCAAAAGATTTGGCAATCGCCGTCGCGCCCTCAACCAGCCAGCGTGAGCCTAAAACCAACAAAACCAATCCCCCGGCGATATACAGCGCATCTAGCCAACTGGAGTGTTTTGGCGGGACGACACTTTCAGAAAACTCGGCCGTCACCTCGGCGGATAACGTCTCCTTTTTTGCCATGATGACAGCCGACACAGTGTAAGCTAGGATGCCAGCAAAAAGCAGCCCTCCCTCCAGTTGGCTAATGCGTTGATCCCATAAAAAGAATACCAACACACCGCTGATCCCCAGCATGAGCGGCGCATCCCAGCGCAGGATTTGAAATTGCACTTTAATGGGATAGATCAGGGCGGTAATCCCCAGGATCATCCCGATATTGAAGATATTCGATCCCACCACGTTGCCGATGGCGACGTCGCCGAGACCAGCCAGATTGGCTTTAAGACTTACCACCAACTCCGGCGCACTTGTGCCAAAAGCCACCACGGTGAGACCCACCACGAGGGGGGTCAAGCCCAGCCGCAGGGCGAGCGAGGAGGCTCCTTTCACCAAGCCTTCGCCTCCAAAAAAGAGCAAAATCAGGCCGCCAAAAATAAGTAAACTCGAAAAAAGCATGGGGAGGGAGTTTACTCAGATTTCCGGAAACGGGCGGATTTTTTTATATTGTTTTATCTGTCCGGACACTTAACTTTTGCCTAAGAAAAAAAACGGATCATCGGGGGAAAAGAGTCCGTTAAAAGGGTTGCGGCGCGCAACGATCGTTTTTCTCGAAGCGAAACCGGTTGCAAACCCTGCACTTTTGTTCTTTTATTCCGGCTCTTATGACGGAGGTGCTTACAGGGATGGCGGTTTTTTTTCCGTTGCTTGCCGCAGTGCTCCTGGCTTTTGGCGGTCGAAAACTCGGCTCTGCTGTGGGCTGGGTCGCCTGGCTCGGCCCCTTGGTGTCGTTTTCCTCCATCGCTTACCTTGCCAGCAGCGGTCCCGCAGGAGGCAGTGTGGTTGTTTCCTGGCCGTGGTCGCCCGAATTAAATCTCGAACTGAGCTTTCTTCTCGATGGCCTGTCTCTGTTCTTTGCCCTCGTCGTGAGCGGGATCGGCATCCTGGTCTTTTTCTACGCAAATTATTACTTCGAGGCCAACGACTCCCGCCGGGCGCGTTTTTTTGCCAGTCTGCTCTTTTTTATGGCAGCCATGCTGGGCACCGTTCTCTCAAATAATCTGCTCGGCCTCTTTATTTTTTGGGAGCTCACCGGAATCGCCTCCTTCCTGCTCATCGGGTTCGATCACGAAAAAGAAAAATCCCGCGCAGGCGCACGCATGGCTTTGCTCGTGACCATGCTCACCGGTCTCATCATGCTCGTGGGCGTCGTGATGCTGGGCCAGACCACCGGCACCTTGCGGATCGATGAATTGATGAATCTCCCCATTCCCGAATCGGCCCGCACCTGGTGGAACGCCGCTGGAGTTCTCATTCTCATCGGTGCATTTGGCAAATCGGCGCAATTCCCTTTTTTCTTCTGGCTGCCCAACGCCATGTCCGCCCCCACCCCGGTGAGCGCGTATCTGCATTCGGCCACCATGGTCAAATTAGGCGTTTTCCTCACCGCCCGCATGTTCCCCATTCTCAGCGAAACCGATATCTGGTATCCACTCCTCACCACAGTTGGCTTTGGCACCATGCTTCTCGCCGCCTGGCTCGCCCTGCGGGTCACCGATCTTAAAGCTATCCTCGCCTATTCGACCGTGAGCCAGTTGGGCTTCCTCATTGGCTATTACGGCCTGGGTGCCAGGACCGGGGTGCATTTTGATCTCGTTCACATCTCCAGCCACGTGTTTTACAAAGCCTGCCTCTTTATGATCGTGGGCATCGTGGATCATGCCACGGGCATCCGCGACATCCGCCAGCTCGGTGGTCTCGCCCGCCGTCTGCCCTGGCTCGCCCTGGCCGCAGGAATCAGTTGCGCCTCCATGGCGGGACTGCCCGGCACGCTGGGCTTTATTAGCAAGGAATTGATGCTGGCAGATTTTTTCGCTGCGGCCGATAACGGGCAGGGGATGCTCGCTTTCGGAGTCGTTCTTCTCGCTTCGCTCATTAAAGTGGCTTTTGCCGCCCGCGTTTTTTTCCATGTCTTCATCGGTCCCGAACCCAAGGCCGTGGGATCTCATTTCCACGCGCCCTCGCCTGGCCTGCAATTCGCCCCGCTTTTACTCGCTTGCGGATCGCTCGCCCTGGGACTTTTCCCCTCGCTCATGACCGGTGCCGTGGCGCATCTCACGGTGGCCGGTTTGCAATCCGCCTCCGAGTCCTACCTTGCCCTCTGGCATGGCTTTACTCGCGAACTTGCCGCGAGCGCTGCCGTCGTCTTTTTTGGCATCGGCTTGTATTTTCTAAAAAATCGCACTGGCTGGCGGCAAACTGTGCCGCGCTTTTTGCACTTCGATCATTATTTCGAAAAAGGTGTTTACGGCATGACCGGTTTTGCCGATGGCATCACCCGTCGCCTCCAGGCAGACCGTCCGCTTTCCTTTCTGCCGATCCTATTGGGTATCTTCGTTCTCCTCCTGGGCTGGCATCTCGCCCAATCCCTGCCTGTCTGGAAAATCGCCCCGATTCATCCGCTCCGTGCCTTTGTCGCGACACTGATCATAGTCACGGCGCTGGGCGCAGTGCGTCTGCCGGGCTGGATTTCCCAGTTGATCTCACTCTCCGCGAGTGGCTTTCTGGTTAGTTTTTACTTTGTGCTCTACCAGGCTCCCGATCTCGCGCTCACCCAAATCCTCGTGGAAGCCGCCACCCTTTTATTGGCGCTCCTTTTGCTATCGCGCTTCCCAATTTCGGCGGATACCGGGGAAAAACGCGATTTTCGGAATGTCTCCCGACGCTGGCTTAACCTCCTCATTGCCACAGGGGCGGGCGCGACGGTTTTTCTCATCGCCCTCATCTCCATGGGGGCGCGTCATCCCGAGGCGATGGGACCACGTTTCCTCGAAGCCTCCAAACCGCTGGCCAAAGGCTACAACGCTGTGAACACCATCCTCATCGACTTCCGCGGCATCGATACCCTGGGAGAAATCTCCGTGCTCGTCGTCGCGATTCTCGGCGGCATCGGCCTGCTCATGCGTTACAAACGCACCGAAAAAGAGGCGCAGGAAGGCGTGGCCGGACCTCCCGGATTTGGCGTTCATCACGTTAAAAAAGAGGAGGCACCATGAATTTCCCCGCTTCCTTTCTCCTGCGTTGGACGGCCACCCTGGTGATGTTTGTCTTGAACATTGTCGCCATTTACTTCCTTTTGCGCGGACACAACGAACCCGGCGGCGGTTTTATCGGCGGCCTGGTCTCGGCCATGTCTTTCCTGCTTTACGGAGTGGCCACGGGCCTGGCTGAACTCGAAAAAAAAATTCGTCTCGACCCCATCCACATCGCCACTTGGGGTTTGTTGCTGGCTTTGCTCTCCGCCTGTGCCCCCATCCTGGTCGGGGCCAAATTTCTGGAGCATTTCCAGACCTACATCCACCTCCCGATCTGGGGCGAAACCTACGTGGGCACTCCCCTCGCCTTCGACATCGGAGTGATGATGGTGGTCATCGGCATCAGCACAAAAATCATGTTCGTGCTTGCCCGCTCCACCGGCGGCAACCCCCCTTTGCTCGATCACGAGACCGCGCGTTACTCCAGCAAGGTGGAAATACCTCTCGAAAAAAAGGAGGCCGATCATGGTGCTTGAAACCGCTTTATTAGTCGGCCTGCTTTTTGGCATCGCGATTTATCTGCTTCTCCAGACCAGTTTCGTGCGGATTCTTTTTGGCATTGTCCTGCTCTCAAATGCTGTGAACCTGTTTTTACTCGGCATGTCTGGCTCGCCCGATGGCAAGGCGCCCCCCATCACCAGTGGAGAAAAAATCCCCCTCGTCGATCCCCTGCCCCAGGCCCTCATCCTCACTGCCATCGTCATTGGCTTCGGCATCACCGCCTATTTCGTCGTGCTCCTTTACCGATTGTTTCTCGACCAAAAAACCACGAACGCCGCCGAGATGTTTCACGACCGGGAAGGTGATAAATGAACACCGTCATCCTCCCATTTTTTCTGCCGCTACTTACGGCCACCCTTTTGCTCCTGCTGCCTCCGGGCAAACCGCGGCGCTGGCTGGCGGCCCTCTCCGCCTTCGCGCAACTCGTCGTCGCCATCGCTTTCGTCGTCGCTTGCTCCGGCGGAGAACGCTGGGTCCTCGGCGTCGGCGCCTGGATGCCGCCGCTCGGGATCGCTCTCGTGATCGATCTGCTGGCTGCGATCATGCTTTTTCTCTCCTCCGCGATGGCCTTCGGTTGCATTCTTTTTGGTTACGCCGAACTCCCCAGCAAACTGGATCACCCCCTTCGCCTCCCACTCTGGCAATTTCTCGTCGCCGGAATCAATCTCTCCTTTATCACCGGCGATTTGTTCAACCTCTTCGTCGCGTTCGAGATCATGCTCATCTCCTCCTATGCGTTGCTCACGTTGGAGGCTAATGATCGCGACATCAAACACGCCTACCCGTATCTCGCAATCAACCTCGTCGGGAGCGCCCTGTTTTTGCTAACCACCGGGGTGGTCTATTCGATTTTTGGCACTTTAAACTACGCCGAAATCTCGCAGCGCGCCGCCGCCATGCCGGGCGATTCCAACGTCACCCTCGTGGCCTTGCTTTTGTTTTTCGTCTTTGCCATCAAAGCGGGCGTCTTCCCTTTCTACTACTGGCTGCCCAACAGCTATCCCACCCTGGCCACACCGCTCGGCACATTCTTCGCCGGGATGCTGACCAAAGTCGGCGTCTATGTTCTCCTGCGCATGTTTGGCACCGTCCTTCCGCACGATCTGCATGGCGTCCACAACCTCATGGCCTGGCTGGCGGGGGCCACGATGATCTTCGGCGTTTTGGGCGCCATTTCCCGCCCCTTCATTCGCGGCATTCTCTCCTGGCATATCCTCAGCCAGATCGGCTACATGGTGCTGGCCATCGGGCTGTTTACTCCCTTTGCCATTGCCGCCTGCATCCTCTACATCATTCATCACATTATCGTCAAAGGCACCCTTTTCCTCATCGGCGGCGCCGCCTCCTATCGCCTTAAAAGTGGCGATGACCTCAAAAACATGGGCGGCCTTTTCCGTGCCGAACCCTTGCTTGCCGCCTGCTTTCTGCTCCAGGCTTTTTCCCTGGGCGGCGTCCCACCCCTGAGCGGTTTCTGGGGCAAATACATCATCTTCGTCGAAGGCATGAAAGCCGGGGAATACGTCCTCGTGGGCGCTGCCGTGCTCGCAGGCATCATGACTTTATTCAGCATGTTAAAAATCTGGAACGGCGCCTTCTGGCCCGCCCTGCCCGCAAATGCTCCAGCGCAACGGCAACCCAACTATCGTCTCATGCTGGCGATTATTGGCGTTTACACCGCACTCTCCATCGCCATCGCCCTGGGATCGGGGGAGGTCTTGAAACTTTCCATCACCGCCGCCGAAACCGCGCTCGACCAGGCCGGCTACATCGAAGCCGTCCTGGGTCTTCAAGGGAAAGGGGCAGGTTACTAAAAATGCGCCCTTTTTATCTTCATCTCGTCATCACTTTCATCTGGGTGATGCTGCAAGGTGGTGGCATTCCCTCGCTCATCACCGGCTGGCTTTTCGGATATGCATTACTGGCTTTCTTCAACCGGTTTTTTTCTGCCCGGGATTATCTCCGACGCCACATTGCCTTTCTGGTTTTCGTCGGTGTTTTCCTTCGTGAACTGGCTTATTCCAACTACACCCTCGCGAGGTCGGTCCTCTTTCAATCGACCAGCGAACTTCACCCCGGCTTCGTCGAATACGACGTTCCCGGTCTCTCCCACTTCGAACTCTATCTGCTCTCCCAATGCATCACCCTTACCCCTGGCACGACGACCGTCGAAGTGAGCGACGATGAACAACGGCTCACCGTCCATGCCTTCGATGCACGCGATCCCGATGCTCTCTGCCGCTCCATCGATCAATCTCTTAAAAAAGCCATTCTCGCCTTTACCCGATGATCGAACTTATCCACACCGTCGCCTTGTTTATCCTCGCTGGGACCGCGCTCTGCGGCGTCTATCGTCTCTTCTTCGGACCCAGCCGGGTGGATCGCATCCTCTCGTTCGACATGATCGCCATTAGCGTCGTCGCCATGATCTCTGAGCTTTCGCTCATGGGGCGCACGCCGGAATTTCTCGAATTGATCCTTGTTTTTTCGCTTCTCGGTTTTTTTGGCACGGTGATGCTCGTTTTTTACGAACACAAAAGCCATCCCGGTCCCGAGAAGGAAACTGAAAAAAAGGAGAAGCCACAATGAGAGATATCATCGTCATTATTTTGCAAATTGCCGGTTTGCTCCTCATCATCGTCGCTGGCGTGGGCTTGATCCGGCTGCCCGATTTTTATTGTCGGTCCCATGCCCTTGGCAAAGCCATGGCGCTGGGCATTATTCTTCTTCTAACAGCACTCTGGGTCCATCTGGGATTTGACGCTGCCGGGATGATTCTACCCCTGGCAATTCTCTTCCAACTGATCACCATCCCTGTTGCCAGCCATTTGCTCTGCCAGTTGGCCAGGAGAAAAAACATCCCCACCTTCGATCCCGCCAAGCAGAAAAATACCAAGAAAGAGACCTAGCTATCCAATAAACCGGCGATTTTCCTCTTTAAGGTTGCATTCATCCTCACTAGAACTTTATTCGTTCCCGTATGAAAGGAAACTTACGGACAAACAATGCCGCAGGCATCGTCATACCTGTTCTGTTAGTCCTGGTCATCATCGCCGCTGGCTTTTATTTCTATAAAAAACGGCAGGTCGATAAAGATAAAATTGAATCCACTCAAGTCCTAGAGGAACACTCTGCAGAGGAAGCCACCACCCCGGTGCCGGTCGAAGAGCCCACGCCCGAGCCCACACCCGAACCCACGCCCGAGCCGGCACCTGAACCCGCTCCCGAGGAAATCCCGGTGGCCACACCCACACCCAGACCAGCTCTCACCCTGGCGGAAATTGTCAAGGATCGCACACTCTGGCCCAAGGAAGTCGCCCTCACCCGGGCCATGCAATTCCCCGTCATCCACGAGGGCAGGATGATCGGCTCGATTTCAAGTCCCGCAGGCACCATCCTCCCGGTGCGTTCCATCGGCCTCGAGGCAATCGAAGTGATCGCTAACAAACAAGTCAGCCGTGTGCCAGTCGTCCTAACCGATTTGCTCGTCCGGGTGGAAAAACTACGTCCCGCCAACGATCTCCCCGCAGACACAATCATTTCCGCACCACCCACTTACACCAACCCAATCGCTCCCCCCTCCAACGTATCGACTGCTCCGGCCACCTCCGTCGCGGCCAAACCAACCGACGCCTTTCTTTCTCCTAATAAATTATTGATCGAGGTGATTCGCGCCCGCAAGACACGCATCGAAGGAGGCGATTTCGACGATAAAATCGATCGCATTAGCTTAAGGTTAAAAATCTCCAACCCCGACGCGCGACTGGCTTCCGCGCCTTTGCAAGGCACCATCTATGTTTTTGCCGATAGCATTTTACGCAGAGGATACCGCGTTCTGCTAGATAAGACGCCTTTTTCCTTGAATCTTGCGGCCCGTGAATCCACCGAGACCACCACTCCGGAGGTTTCCACGGCCTACGACACCACCAATGCCCGTTTCGGCTATAAATACGGGGGATGGGTCGTGATGCTAAAAGATGCCAAAGGCACCACGGTTTTTAGCAAAGCCTCCGCTCCCAGCCTTCTCGGTGCCCCAGGCAAACTCGAAGCCATGCCCATCAACGGTTTATTTGATTCTAACTTCGAGATGCAGGACATGGTCTCCCCCGCGCGAACCTCCTTTTAACTGTCCGGCCACCAGGGAAATCCCCCAGTGGATAACATTTTCAAATCGCATTGCCATTCCAGCACGATCTGCTATGAGATTGCCGTATGAACCGCTTCTCCGTGCCGCCGCTTTGGACTGTTACCCGCCAACTGGCCGATGTCGCCTCCAGGCGCAAGCACCCCGATCTGGTCATTACCGGGGCACGTATTCTCTCCACTTACACCGAGCGCACCCTGGCGAATCGCGAAATCTGGATCAGCGCCGGACGCATTGCCGCGATTCAACCTGCCGGGACCGCCGCCCGCGCCGACGGGGTCGCGTTTTATGATGCCCAGGGCGGCATTCTTGCGCCCGGCCTGGTCGATCCACACATCCATATCGAAAGCAGCATGATGACGGCCTGCGCCTACGCCGAAGGTGCCTTGCTCAATGGCACCACGACGATTTTTTGCGATAGCCACGAGATCGGGAATGTCGCCGATGTCGTTGGCATCGAGTGGATGCTGGAAGATGCCCGGCAGGCGCCGCTTTCCATTTTCCTAACAGTGCCCAGCACCATTCCCGCCACCTCGGCATATTTCGAGACGGCGGGGGGCGATGTTACCCCCGATAAAATTGGCGCGCTTTTCGACAAATGGCCCGAAGCACTCGCCTTGGGAGAAAAAATGGATTTCGTGCAAGTGACCCTTGGCGATCCGCGCACCCATGCCATCATTGCCGAAGCTCTTAGACGCGGTCGCCCGGTCTGCGGTCACATCTACGGGCGCGATTTCGTCGCCGCCTATGCCGCCAGTGGTGTCACCGATACCCACGAAGCCATCGACCGCGATATCGCCAACGATTTTCTCGAAGCTGGCCTCTGGGTTTTTCTCCGTGGCGGCAATCCCCTCACGCCCTGGCACAGCCTGCCCGAGGCCATCCAAGCCGTCACCGGCCTGGGAGCCTCCACCAAACGAGTCTGCGTTTGCACGGATGATCGCGATGCGGACGATCTCTTTAATTTCGGCCTCGACTGGGTGGTGGCGCAGGCGAGAAAAGCCGGTCTCAGCCCCGAGCAAGCCTGGAGCCTCGGTTCGTTGCACCCGGCGACGCGCTACGGACAGGATGGCGAATTCGGCGCCCTGGGACACTCGCGCCGGGCCGATATCGTCCTCCTCAACGACGATTACGAAGTCCAAAACACCTGGTATGGCGGCGAATTGTTAGTCGAAAACAAAAAAGTGACCCCGCGACTGGATGCCATTCTTTCCCAACCTTACCGGTATCCCGATGCTGCCTATAAAACGGTCCATCTTCCAGCCACCATGCAGTTGACCCCGGATCTTCCGACCGCGGCGGTCACGGCCAACCTCATTCGCACCGCCTTGCCCGGGATTATTCTTTTTCACGAAAAAATAACCCTCGATCCAGCCGATGGCGATTGGGCGGCTCAATTTGCCAGGCATCGCCTCTGTTTTGTGAGTGTGATCGAGCGTTACGGCAAATCCGGGGCGGTCGCGCACGGGTTGCTCCAGGATTTCGGACTCAAAGCCGGAGCGGTCGCCAGTTCGGTGGGTCACGATGCGCACAACGTGATCGTCGCCGGCACCAATCCTGACGATATGTTGCTGGCGGTGGAGACACTCCGCAAATCCAATGGCGGCGTCGTCGTCGTGCGCGATGGCATGGTGCTAGCCTTGGTGGAACTCCCCATTGCCGGGCTGCTCTCCGACAAGCGCGCCACCGTGGTCGCAGAGGAAACCACCCGTTTGAAACAAGCCTGGGTCGAAGCCGGATGCACCCTGCCTTACATGGGTTTTAACCTCATTCCGCTCTCCGTCATCCCGGAAATCCGGATTACCGACAAAGGCCTGGTCCTCGTGCCCCAACTGGAAATCGTCCCGTTGTTTGAGACTTCCGTGTGAGTCTTCCATTTAAACCTCCCGTTAGCATCAGCCAACTTTTTTAGCGCCATTCGCGACTGGCAGCTTTGCGACTGCCATGTTTTTTCTGGATGCTTCGTGCTTCCAGACGGCTGGCGGGTTGTTTGCGGAGTAAAAACATTTTCTTCTGAGCATGCGCGTAAGCCACTTTATGTTCGACAATCGGCAAAGGATAATCGTGACCCACGATGCACCCCGCAAAGCATTGCTCCATCGCCGGCATCATGTGCGGTTCGGCCAGCCATTTTGTGGGCACATTTTGCAGTTCTGGCACCCATTTTCTAACAAAAACCCCCTCCGGATCGTGATCCAGCAATTGTTTCGCAGGGGAATATACCCGCAACGTGTTGATCCCCGTGGTGCCACTTTGCATCTGACTCTGGCTCCAGTGAATCCCCGGTTCGTAATCCAAAAATAAACGCGCCAGATGCAGGCCCGTTTTGCGCCAGTGCAACCACAAATGATAGCTGGCAAAACTCATCACCATCGCCCGCATCCGAAAATTCAACCAACCCGTCGCCGTCAAAGCCCTCATGCAGGCATCGACCATCGGGTAACCTGTGCGTCCCTCTGCCCAGGCCGAAAAGCGCTCCTCATCCCAGGCATCTTCGCGCAGACCATCATAAATCCGTGCCAGATTCCGAAATTCCAGCGCGGGTTCATCCTCCAGTTTTTGCATGAAATGACAATGCCAGCGCAAGCGCCCGGCAAAGGAACGCGCCGCCTGGAACCAGCGAGGGTCCACTTTTACCCCGCTCATCTGCGCCTCCTCCCAGATCGCTTTTTGCCGCCTCACCGCCGCAAACGCCTCGCGCACACCCAGGCATCCCCAAGTGAGATAAGGCGAAATCCGGCTGCAAGCCTCATAGGCCGTCACCGGACTCGACATCGCCCGCGTGTAATCGCGTCCGCGCTGGGTAAGAAAACTTTCCAACCATCGTCGTGCCTCGCGGCTGCCACCACGTTGGCGCCAGGCCGCCCTATTATCTGCGCCCAGCCCCACGGATTCCGGGGTGCAAATCGGATCCGAAACCACAGGCACACTCTGGATCTGGTCCGGCGCGTCCGTGCAAGGCAGGGTCATGCGTGCCGCCCACAAGGTAGCCCATCCGTCGCGGGTGCGGAGGCGACGCACCACGCCGGTCTGGGTGGTTTCCAGCCATTCGACCCGCCGTTCGCGACACCAGCGAGCCACACGGAGGTCGCGCTGATAGGTGATGCCGTTCCCGGTCTCCTCGTGGCTGTGCAAACGTTGAAAAGGGAATTCGCGCCGTAATTTTTCCAAAACGAGAGTGGCCTCTCCCCGTCGGCGAATGAGTCGCCCACCTGCTTCCTGAAGTTTTTCATCGAGTTCGAGCAAACATTCATTGGCAAAAGCAAGATGAGAAGCATCGAAATCCTCACCCGCATAGACCTCTTCCTCATCGATCCAAAGGCAAAGCAACGGTCCCGAACGCGCAGCCTCGGCGAGTGGGGCATGATCCGTCACTCGCAGATCTTTTTTAAACCAAACGACATCCACGAAAATCCATACGCCCCACTCCCGGCCCCCGACGCACCCGGGATCGAGACTCCCCTTGCGCTTTCTCTTAATGCGGGAGAAAAGTCACGAATCTGGATTCGACATTCCCTTTTTCTCATTTCAAAGTGTCCCCATGAGCACAGCGATTATCGGTTCGACGGGCTTTGTCGGTTCCAATCTGGTTCCGCATTTCCCCGACAGCGTCCAATTTAACTCCCGCAACATCGAATCCATTCGCGGTCAACATTTCGACCGAGTTTTTTGCGCCGGTATCCAGGCCAAAAAATGGTGGGCCAACCAACACGAATCCGAGGATCTCGCCGCCATCCATATTCTCCTCGAAGCCCTCCGAACTGTCACCACCGATCATTTCACCCTCATCTCCACCGTCGATGTCTATCCCATCCCCAGCGGCGTCGATGAATCTTCACCAGTCGATCCCGCGATCAATCACGCTTACGGACGCAACCGGTTTCTGGCCGAGGAATTTGTCCAGGCCACTTTTCCCCGGCACCTGATTCTCCGCCTCCCCGGTCTCTTCGGCGTCGGCCTCAAAAAAAACGTCATTCACGACTTCATTCACTCCCATGAATTGGAAAAGATCAATCCGCGCGGTGTCTATCAATATTACTGGCTTGGACGACTTCCCGCCGATATCCAGCGGGCCAGCGAACTGGGTCTGAGCGTGTTAAATCTGGCCACAGAACCGGTTGGCACGCAGGAGATACACGACCGTTTTTTTCCAGATCGCGCTCTGGGCACGCCGACCGAGTTTGTCGCCAGTTACGACATGCAAACCCTTTACTCCGCCGATTGGGGATCGGCCTCGGAGCGGTATCTTTACGACAAAAACGCCGTTTTGGAACAACTCGCCGCATTTCTGACCCAGCCATGAGCCATCTTGCCATCTCCAATATCGCCTGGACCGCCGAGGAGGATGAAGATGCCTATGCGCTTCTGGCCAAAAAAGGGGTGCGCCAGATCGAGATCGCCCCGCCCCGCTTTTTTTCTGATTCCGCCCATGTGAGTGACGAAGCGGTTGAGACCGTTTTGGCCCGGTTGAGACAGGCGGGATTGCAAGTGGTCGCCTTCCAAGCCATCTTGTTTGGCAAGGCCGACCTGCTGCTTTTCGATCCGGCGACACGCCCCACCCTCGCATTTTATCTCTGCAAAATGGCCAGCCTCTGCTCCCGGCTAAGAGCAAAAACCATGGTCTTCGGCGCACCGGGTAATCGACGCATCCCCGATCATCTCCCCGCTGGCGAAGCACGCGAGGTGGCCATCGATTTTTTCCGACAAATCGGTGCTTGCGCCGCCGAGCAGGGAGTCGTCTTTGGCATCGAGGCCAACCCCGCCGCTTACCAATGTAATTTCCTCACCCATGCCGCAGAGGTCATCGAACTGGTGCGCGCCATCGATAGTCCGGGCGTGCGCTGGCATCTCGATGCCGGCGAACTCGCCATGAACGAGGAAAAAATCGAAGCCGTCATCGACGAGGGGCACGACCTTATTTGTCACACCCACCTTAGCGAAGCCATGCTGGCCGGTTTTGCCAACCCCTGGCCGGGACATTCCCGCATGGTGAATGCCCTAAAAAAAACGGGCTACACCGGTTCTTTTTCCCTCGAAATGAAACGTCAGCCCGATGGTCTCGCCAGCGTCGCCCAAGCGATCGATTTCGCTCAATCCCTCGATCTCCGATGACCAGGGCACTCATCATCGGCGGTGGATTTTTTGGCTGCTACCTCGCGTTACTTCTCAAGGAACGGGTCGATGAGGTGGTCATCGTCGAAATGGGCGATGAACTCATGCGCCGGGCTTCCTACCATAATCAAGCCCGGGTGCACGGCGGTTATCACTATCCTCGCAGCCTGCTCACGGCATTGCGCTCAGCGATCAATCTCCCGCGTTTTACGGAAGATTTTGGCGAATGTGTCCACACCGATTTCCAAAAATATTACGCCATCGCCCGCGTCGGCTCCAAAGTTTCCGCCGCACAATTTGTCAACTTTATGGGACGCACCGGCTCGCCCGTCCATGAGGCCCCCGAACCCATTAAAAAAATGTTTAATTCCGACCTCATCGAAGACGTTTTTACCGTTCGCGAATATGCCTTCGACTCCGCCGTGCTCGCCCAAATCACCCGGCAACGGCTCGACCAGGCCGGGGTGAAGATCCGTTTTCAAACCGAGGCAGGCGCCATCCATCCCCTCACCGGGGACCGCCTCGCCGTGGACCTCATCGCACAGGGAGTCACCGCCGCCTTCGACGCCGACTGGGTCTTTAACTGCACCTACAGTCAGCTTAATGTGGTGCTGAAAAAATCCGGTCTCCCCCTCATTCCTCTCAAACAGGAACTCACCGAAATGGCCCTCGTGCAACCGCCGCCCGAGTTGGATAATATTTTCGTCACCCTAATGTGCGGCCCCTTTTTTTCCCTCATGCCTTTCCCAGATCGCGGGCTTTGCACGCTGAGCCATGTGCGCTACACCCCGCATCTGAGCTGGCAGGAACGAGCCGGCCAACCTTTTTCCAAGGCATACGAGCATTTTACCAAATTGCCCAAAGTCACCAGTGCCCGCTTCATGATCGCCGACTCCGCCCGCTACCTGCCCGCCCTGGCCAAATGCGTTTACCACGACTCGCTCTGGGAGGTAAAAACCGTGCTTCCACAAAGCGAAATTGACGACAGCCGTCCGATTCTTTTTCGCCAGAACGAAACCCATCCCCGACTCGTCAGCATCATGGGCGGCAAGATCGATAATGTTTATGATCTTCCCCAGGAGCTCGATACCGTTTTTAATCACAGCCTTGCCACTGTATGAGTGAATCCACCGTCGTCCTTTCCGTCATCGCCGTCATTCACAACGACGCCCCTCTGCTCGAAGCTTTTACCGAAGGTCTGCTGGCCGAGTTGCGTCGGGGCTACCGTTATTTCGAGGTCCTCCTGATTGACGACGGCTCCACAGACGACACTGCCGCCCGCATTCCTGCCCTCCTGGCTAAAACCGAACGTCTGCGTTACATCCGCCTCGCCCGCCATTACGGCAACGAAGTCGCTTTTTCTGCCGGACTCGAATCCGTCGTGGGCGATTTTGTCATTACCCTCATTCCCGGCATCGATCCACCGGAATTGATTTCGCAATTTGTCGAACAATGTCGCACCGGCTCCGGCGTCGTCGTCGGTATCTCCAACATCCCCAAACGCGCCTCCGGTCTGCAAAAATGGGGCGCCAACCTTTTCCACTCTTATTGCCGCAAAACCCTCGGGATCGATTTCCCCTCCGATACCACTGACTACCGCTGCCTCAGCCGCAACGTGGTCAACGGCCTCACCCGCTTTCACGACCGCCACCGTTATCTCCGCATCTTTGCGGCCACCGCTGGCTATCAGCAGGTTACCCTCGCCTACTCCCCTCTTCCTGGCGGAGAAACCAAACGCAAAACCACCCTGGGCGAAGACCTCACCGCAGCCATCGAAATCATCGTCTCAAACTCCAAACACCCCCTTCGCCTCGTCAGCCGGCTCGGACTCTTCCTCAGCTTTCTCAACCTGCTTTACCTGCTCTACATCGTCGCCATTTACCTTTTCAAACGCGACATTGCCGAGGGTTGGACCACCAGTTCGCTCCAGCAGACCACCATGTTTTTCTTCCTTTTCCTCATTCTCGCCGTGGTCTGCGAATACGTCGGGCGCATCCTGGAGGAAACCCAAAACCGCCCTCTTTATTTTGTCGCCGACGAAAAACACAGCCCCATGAGCCTCGAAAGCACCATGACCCGCAACATCGTCAATGAGAGCGTCTAGGTTGCCCAAAAAATTCCGGGGCCGTAAATTCCAATGCTTGGGACAAATGGCAGGTGCAACACCCGCCCAACCGGGCACTCTGGTCAGCGTCAAAACCGGGCCATGACAACTAACCTCGACATCCAGAACCGCCAGGAGGAAATCATTCGCCAAATGACCCCCAGCCGTCGTCTGGAGATCGCCTTCGACCTTTACCAAGACGCTTGGAAAATTAAAACCGCCGCCCTTCGCCAGCAGCATCCCACATGGACAGCGGAACAAATCCAAGCTGCCGTGCGCCGTATATTCATCACAGGTTATGCAGGGAATTAACCTCATCACCAGCCGATTGGAAGTGGCTGGCATTGTTTATTGCCTCGTCGGAGGACTTGCCGCCATCGCCTATGGACGCCCGCGCCTGACCCTCGATGCCGATCTGGTCATCGCCCTGCACCCCGGACAACTAACCGCCCTCTCGCTGGCTTTCCCAATTGAGGAATTCTACCTGCCGCCTCATGAGGTATTGCTGGCGGAGATGCAACGCGATCATCACGGACGCTTCAACATCCTGCACCAAATCAGCGCCTTGCGGGCCGATTGTTATCTACCGGGGAAAAACACCCTCTCGCTTTGGGAATTGCGACATCGAAGGCAAATGACAAGTCCGGATGGCCCCCTCTGGTTTGCCCCTCCTGAGTCCGTCATCATTCATAAGCTGATTTACTTTCGTGAGGGAAAATCCGAAAAACATCTTGATGACATCCGTTCCATTTTATCAGCCCAGTCCGATTTGGACACCGGCCTGCTCCACGACTGGATCAGCCACCAAAATCTTCAGTCCGAATGGGCCACGGTCTTGAAAGGCTAACCACCACATGGAAGTCCCCACCTTCGACCTCATTCATTCCCGCCCCAAACGGCATGCCTACGCGGTTTGCGTTTTCGTCATCAACGAAGGCGAAAAAGTCCGCAAACAACTCCGGGCCATGGCCGCGTTCTCTGATCGCGTCGATGTCATCGTCGCCGACGGCGGCAGCAAAGATGGATCCCTTACCCCCGAGCTGATGCTGGAGACCGACACCCGCGCCCTCATTGTCAAAACCGGACCCGGCAAACTCAGCGCCCAGATGCGCATGGCCCTCAAATTCTGTCTCGACGAAGGTTACGACGGAGTCATCACCATCGACGGCAACGGCAAGGACGGCATCGAGGCCATCCCCCGCTTCATCGAATTGCTCGAACAAGGCTACGACCACATCCAGGGTTCCCGCTTCATCCCAGGCGGGGTTCACCGGCACACTCCGCTTTCGCGTTTGCTCGCGGTCAACCTGCTCCATGCCCCGCTCATCAGTCTCGCTGCCCGCTTCCGTTACACCGATACCACGAACGGCTTTCGCGGATACAGCCGCCGGTTGCTCGAAGATCC
>JBBRFA010000021.1:0-34680 GCA_038225185.1 Chthoniobacterales bacterium | reverse complement strand
GTTAAAACAAATACGTGCCTTCGGGGCAAACTCATGAACAACATTAAGCACTTTCTCGAACAGAAGAAAATTTTTACCAATAGTGCGTAGGCCCGCTCCGATCACAATGCAGTCATAATGTCTTTGTTGTAGCGTTGAGCGAATCACGGACTCGGCAGTTTCTCCAAAATCAGTGAGGCACAAGCTTGCGTCATATCCCATAGCGTTCAGTGCGGCAATATCCTTATCCAATCCACCCTGCACCTTCGCAGCCGTCATTCCAGGATATGCTGCGTAAGCCGGATCGGAAAAATCTATAAGCTTAGGTTGCAGCCCGACGGACAAGACAGATTTTTTAGAAGTCATAGTTTTGCTATTTTCTATATTTTTATCAGCTCCATAAAGCGGTAGTCCGATGATCCCGACGCCAAGGGTCGCGGATATTTTTAAAAGGTTACGGCGAGTCATTTCGGGGATGTTTTTTTTGTTCATTGAATTTCTTTTCCTTCCGACAATTTCGTCAATTTATAATGCCGATGATTACTGTGAATTAAAGCCGAGCAACGGTGGGGCAAGCCGAAGGGGTCAATGCGATTTTTGTTAGCTTATGAGTTCCGTAGCAGGGTTCAAGGCTTTTTTCGTCATTTTTCATTACTCACAATGTTTCTTTCGGATCGTTGCCTTCTGCTCGGCTTTTAATCCAAAACCAACTCAACACGGATAGTCTTCTTCGGATCGTTCTTCCATTCGGCTCGTCCCCCTAGAAAATTAAAAAAAACGCCCCGTCCCCGTTTTACTGCGGCCTAAAGAGCCATGTTCATAACTTATAAAAATCGCATTAACCCCTTCGGATCGACTCCCGACAAGGCGCTGGTGGCTTTCACCGACGTGGTGAAGGACGCCAAGGATGGCCAGGAATACACCGAAGCCAAAATGAACGGCTTCCCCGAGGCCGCGACCTTTGATTCTTCAATTTTAGGTTGGCTGGCTATCTCCGCGTCGCCCCGGTAGTCTCGCACTCCCCGCGTGCCCGGCTGGCGATACCATCTGATGCACCCCGCCGCTCGCAACCTTCGGGCATGTCGCTTCTTTCCTTGCGAGCTCGGGCGGAGTCTGGCGCTTTCGTTTGTGGCATCCCGCAACACATTAGATGCGGTGCTCGATAGCTGACGCCGCAGATTATTTCGCGGATTTAAGGCGACGGGTCACGACAGGCTTGGCGACTTCCACTTTGGGAGCCACTTTGCGGGTGACCTTGGGAGAGACATGCGGGGTAACTTTACGGGCTACCTGTGGGGTGGATCCTGAGGGTTTGGCAATTCTTTCCGTGGCTTTAGGAATTGTTTTGGTCACTTTGGGGGTGGGTGCGGCGGGTGCGGGCAGTTTGCGCGTGACGCGAACTGTCGCAGGCGTGCTGCTGGTTGGCGGCTTGTCGCGTTTGACGCGCAGGGTGACGCTGGTGTCGAGCGGACGCACAGACCGGGTAATTTGCGGTTTATCAGCCGAACCTCTGGCGCGAAGTTGATCGAGCATTTCCCTGGGAGCAGCGATTTTGCGGGTGATCCGAGGTTTGGCGGGGGGTGGCGTGGAGGCGGCTGGCGCGGAGGCGGCTGGAGTGACGGGCGCGAGCGGGATTCTGCCCGTGGGCCGTGCAATCGGGGAATCGGCGAGTTCGGGAATGCGGCGGGTTTTTCTGGCCGGATGAATATTGGTGGAGGCGGAAAGTGGGGTGGGAAGCGGGTTGTAACCTTCGTTGGGCAGAGGAGGCGGCACTTCGGTGCTATTTTTGCGCATGAACCCGACGATTTTCAGGGCTTTGACGACCATGGAGGGCACGATTTCCTTTTTCCCATTGGTGTGGACATAGACGGGTTCGTCGGGCGTGGAAATCTCGGATTCGGAGGGCGTAATTACGGCAGCCGGTGCGATGTGCTGAGGGGAGGCGAGCGGGCGCACTTTTTTGGGGAATCTGGAGAGCACACCTTGCAGGGTGACTTCAAGTTGCTGGAGGCGAAAGGGTTTGACCAGAGTGGCTGCGTGGGTGCGGTTGAGGAAGCTATCGATGGTGGGGTCGGCCTGATGACCGGTGATGAAGACGAAGCGGTTGCAGAGGTGCGGACGGGTGCGTTGCACGGCAAGGTAAAACATGTCGCCGGGGAGCTTGGGCATCATCATGTCGCAGATAACGAGTTCGAAATCGGATTTCATGACTTCTTTAAGTCCATCGACGCCGTTGGTGACGGCGACCACGCTGTAACCGACGTCCTGGAGGTATTCTTTGAGGACGAGATTGGTTTGTTCCTCGTCTTCGAGGAGAAGGATGCGTTCGGATTGTTCGGGGTCGGAGGCTAGCTCGGGCGGAATCTCCGGGTTGGGGATCGTCCGGGCGATAGGTCGTCCGTGGTTGAAGCTGCGAACAATGTTGGAACGTGGCAGAATTGTTTTGGCCATCTCAATAGGTAATAATTACGGAATTCGGGACGAAAGATTGCTAGCTCAAAGTAATAAATTATACAAAGCATCCATCGTGCCCGACGGGTTTTTCCGGGTTGAGACACTGCTGCGTCTCAGGAACGAGAAAAACTAGCGGGATATGTCGCCTTGATTGAGAATTTTAAAGCCGGCACCGCTGAGGACCGCAATGGCGCAATCGTCGTCGTCGGGATGAATGACGAGAGCGCAACGACCATGGGGACGGGTCATGACGGGGTAACTGTAATGGATGTTGACTTCGGCTTGGAGAAGGGTGGCGAGGAGGCGTCCAAGGTCGGAGGCTTCGACCATTTCGACGACGACGACTTCGGTGTGGCTGTGGGCGATGCCTTGCTGGGCGAAGAGTTCTTTGACGCGGTCGGGATCGCTCACGATGATGCGGACGATGGAGGAATCGGTGGAATCCTGCACGCTGAGGGCGACGACCTCGATATGTTCGTGGTTAAGAAGTTTAACGAGGTCGAGAAGGGCGCCGGCGCGGTTTTCGGCAAAGACGGAGAAATGCTGAACGCGTGGGGTGTCGAGTTTTTCGAGAGTGGAATAAGATGAATCCATGGGTGTGAAAGAAGTTATTTGTAGGCGTAGAGCAGGCAGATTGTCGAGCCTTCGCTGGAAGAGTCATCGAGCAGGGTGGTTTTTACGTAGTAAAGTCCGCTATTGGCGGCGGTAAACCCGGCGGCGGCCCGCGCGGGGTCGGCAAAAGGCTGGATGGCGACTGGGGCACCGGTCTCATCGAAAAGGGTGACGCTCAAGGTGCCGGTGGCAGGTGCTCCGGCGGCGCAAAACCAGTAGCTGTTACCGGCATAAAGATTCACTTGGAAGAGTTGCGACTCACCTTTTTTGAGGCGGGCGAGATGGTAGCCGTCGCGCACTTTATAACCATCGTTGGCCGTGAAGGCACCAGCCAGATCGAGAGCGGCACCGCGAGCACTCACCGCCTGATCGCTCTCCGGCAAAATGTCGGCGGCAGACATTGGAAGAGCCAGCAACAGACTGCAAAGGATAAAAAGGCGAATCATTTCTCGGAAGTGGGCGTGGTGATGAGCGGCATGAAAGAGGTGATCTCGGTGCGCAAAGCGACGGCTTCGGCCGGGGCGGGGGTGTGGTCGATGGGATAGGAGACGAGGGATTGGAGGGTGAGAAGTTTTTTGCGCAACTCAGCGATGAGCGGCTCGTCTTGCAGAGCTTGGGGAAGCAGGTCGATTTGTTTGGCGAGATGACGGATAATGGCGGGCTGACGCAGGAGTCGGGCATCCTCGGGGGTGTAATTTTGCGCGATGACACTGCTGACGACTTCGGTCCCGCGAATCCAGCCCCCGAGATTAAGCAGGATGATGAGATCTTGATCGTCCATCGCAGCCATGGCGGAGCGGACATCGTTCTGGGTGGCTTCGAGTTCTTCCTTGAGGGCGTTCCACTCGTTGTTTTCGGCAAAATCGGAAATGCTGTTGCCCCGGCTCAGCACGTCTTTGCTGACGCCGAGTGCTTTGGCGAGGGTGACGATGTCTTTGCCGATATTTTTCACTTGTTGGCCGTCCTGGGCTTCCACAGCGATGTAGCCGTCGGCAATGAGGCCGCCGAGATTCAGGGCGATCTGGGCGCGATTCGAGTAATTCTGGGCAAGCGGCGCACGATAAAAGAGCGACCAATCGGGGCGATTGCGTTTGCCGATGGCAGAGAAAAATTCTCCCGGCATGGGCAGGGTAAGAACGTTGCTGGAGGAGGATGCATCCATTTCTGCCTTGGTAAGGGGTGCCACCATGGGGATTTCGGGCTGCCCAGGGGTGGATTCTTCAGTCCATCCTGCGGGGGCCGCACCGAGGGCGGTCAATAGCACAATGGATATATGGAAGCGAAAACGGTGGCGCATGGGACAGTTTATCAACGATTAACCGATGAATAAAATACAGTGGCAAGGTCGGTGGTTACAAGTCATTTTCCAATGCCAAAGTGTTGTGGTCATTAAAACATCCCGCTTATATCCAGCGTCCGGCGGCGATTACCCCGCCTTTGGGGATAACCACGATGCCGTCGCGCACGAAGAAATTGTCGCCATCCATATTTAAGGGTTTGCCTTCGGGAGTGATTACCGCGCCGTCGCCGATGCGGGCATTTTTATCGATAATGGCACGATCGATGACGCAATTTTTACCTATGCCCATGGCAGGGAGACCCGGTGGTGGGGCGGTTTCATAAAAATCGCTGCCCATGATGAAGGAATGGCGCACGGTGCTTCCGGAGTTAATGATGCTGCGAATGCCGATGACGGTGCGTTCGAGGGAGCAATCGGTGATGATGCATCCATCGGAGATGATGGCCTGGCGAACCATGGCGCCGTTGATTTTAGTCGCGGGCAGGAAGCGGCGATGGGTGTAAATGGGGGAGTTGGTTTCGAAAAAGGAGTATTCGGGCACCAGATCGGTGAGCTTGAGGTTGGCTTCGTAAAAAGCGCGGATGGTCCCGATATCCTCCCAATAACCCTGGAAGATGTGGGCGGTGACGCGGCGTTCCTTGATCGCGGCGGGGATGATGTGTTTGCCGAAATCGACGAAGTCGTTGTCGAGACATTCCTCGAGCACTTTGCGATTGAAAACATAGATGCCCATGGAGGCCTGGTAGAGTTCGGAGTTTTTTGGGAGCTGAAGGCGTTCGAGCAGGGCGGGGGAAAGGCGGAGACTTTCGAGGACGGCAGGGTCCTTCGGTTTTTCGACAAAACGCGTGATGCGATACTCGGCATCGCTCTCCATAATGCCGAAGTCGATGGCGGCTTCGTGTGCGACCGGGATGGTGGCCATGGTGATGTCGGCTTTGGAGGCGATGTGCGTGGTGAGCAAATCGGTGTAATCCATCCGATAAAGCTGATCCCCGCTGAGGATGACGAAATATTCGTAAGCGGGATCTTCTAGAAAATAACGCAGGTTTTGGCGCACGGCATCCGCTGTGCCTTGATACCATTGGGAGCCTTCGGGGGTTTGTTGGGCGGCGAGAATTTCGACGAAACTTTTGGAAAAATGATCGAACTGATAACTGGCGTTGATGTGCCGGTGGAGGGAGGTGCTGTTAAACTGGGTAAGGACGTAAATACGACGCAGGCCGGAGTTAAGGCAGTTCGAGATCGGGATATCGACGAGACGATATTTGCCGCCGAGTGGCACGGCCGGTTTGCTGCGGTCTTTGGTAAGGGGATAAAGTCGGGTGCCCGCTCCGCCGCCCATGATGATGGCGAGGGTTTTCCGAACGATCGAAGGGAGATTGAGGGTTTCCATTGTTAGAAACTATGGCTAGTGAGCAGGAAAATGTCACGCATCAAGAGTGGGATTTTTACAATCAGAAATTTGCCCCGGTTGTTGGAACTGTTGAAATCGTGCCATCCAGGAGTTGGCCAACCACAGGGAGGTGGTTGAGCCGGGCACACCAGGCGACTTCGGAGGCTCGTCCACGTTCGCAGAGGCGACGGCCATTTTTCGTGACGGCAAGGGTCTCGGGAAGTGCGTTTTTTTTAGTTTGCCAAAGTGCAAGCAGGGTCAGCCCGGCATCGTCAATGTGGGAGGCGTGGGGATGGAGAGCCTCGATCAGCCCGCCAGCGGCGAGACCATCTTCAAGGGCAAATGAGGTGCCTGTGCCGGCGCAGATGAGCCAGAGATGGGCGGGTGGATTTTTTAAAAGCAGTTGAGCGAGTGCCTCAAGATTCAGCAACGCCCCCACGTAAACGTTGGCTGCATGGGAGACGGCGCGCAGGGCAATGGTGCCGTTGGTCGTGGTGCTGATGATTTTTTTATGGGTAAGATCGCGGTATTCGAGCGGGGAATTTCCCAGTTGAAATCCTGCGATCTTTTCGCCGTGCCGCTCGCCTCCAAGCCAGGCATCGGGATGCAATGCCTGGAGTCGCAGAGCCTCCGGCACATCCTGCGCCGGAAGAATCTCGGCCACACCATGGGCCAGGGCAGTGGTAAAGGTCGAAGTCGCCCGCAAAATGTCGAACACCACGGCTGTGACTTGCGAAAGGTCGGACGCAGGCAAAGTGGCAATCTCGGCAGGGGTAAGGATGGTGCGAATGATCATGAGGCAACCCGGCGTCCCATGGTGAGACGGGCGTGGTGAAAAAGGTATTGCTGGGCGTAACCGGCGTAGGGACCGAAGTAGGATGCGGTAAAAGCGCGCAGACGCAAGGCGGTGATGTTGCGGCGGCGGGGGAAATAGCGTTCGCGCAAGACGCGCTCGATCCAGACATCGATGGGAAAGGCATCGAGACGTTCGTAGGCAAAAAGCAGCACACAGCGGGCGACTTTTGGCCCAACCCCTGGGAGACGACACAATTCACGCTCCAATTCCCCGGTGGGCAGCGAACCAATCGAATCGAGATCGATCCGGCCCTCGGCAATGAAGCGGGCGGCGGCAGCGAGATTTTTGGCGCGAAACCCCAGGCGGGATTCGCGCAGGATCGATTCGCCCACCCCGGCAAGCGTCGCGGCGGTGGGATAAGCAAAAACTTCGGGACCGACCTGTTCACCATGGCGACGGCGCAGATCGAGCGAGATCTGGCGAATGTGCGGGACTTGTTTTAACGCGGAAGTAATGAAAGTGGCGATGCATTCCCAGCGCGGCTGGCGGATGAGGCGTAATCCCCGGCAAAAATCGGTCGCCGCCGCCAAAGGCAGGTCCGCAGGGAAGGAACGCGCAATTTCTTCCAGCGGATGATCCAGTGAAAAATAATGGCAGATGGTCTCGGGATCGCCTCGGTGAATGCGGAGATATTCGCCGATTTGCTCGATTTCGACCGGCTCACGATGGATGATCCCCTGAAAACGCTTCTCCAGTTTTGTCCAGTGAAAGACCTGGCCGGAGCCAAGGGTTTTTTCGAGATCAAAAAGCGGGCAGGGGATTTCCAACAGAGGCACCCGCCGAATTTACCACGACCGGGCGATCAGGAAAGCGCCCGTTTTTGCAAACGATCCTGCACGGCCTTAACCAGAGTGGAGGGCACGTAGGGCTTGGGAAGAAAGGATTTTGGATCGGTCTCACCAGTAGAATCGACCATGGTATCCATATTATAACCGCTGCTATAAATCACTTGGAGCGAAGGATTGTCAGCTTTCATCATCTGCGCAACCTGCGGGCCAGAGAGACTGCCGGGCATGATCATATCGGTCAAAACCAGGTCCACGGTATCTTTTTTCTCCTGCCAGAGAGCAAGAGCCTCATCGCCGGAGGCTGCTTCGAGCACATGATAACCGGAATTTTCCAAGACCAATCGAGCCAGCGAAAGCAGGACTGGCTCGTCCTCGATCACGAGGATGGTTGGCATGGTGCTACTGGTCAACTCTTCGGGCGGCCGATGGACAATCCGAACGGTAATGCGCTGGGTAGTGGGAATGATACGGGTTGCCATGCAGGTTTTAGAAAGCAGATGACAGGCCAACCTCTCCCAGAAAATATCAGGGAGAACAATTCTTTTCCTAAAAATCCTCGCCAACCCCCTTTTGCCACTCTGGATGGGTGGTTAATTCGGAAAACAGGGCCACAAACGCCTCCTTTAATCTCCCCGCCATTTCCTCTCTGGCCTTCGTGCGCGGCACATCCCGCCGCAACGTGATCGGCTCGCCATAGTTTACCCCGATCTTGGTCCCGGCACCAGGCAGCCACGCTTTTACCTCCGAAAACTGACCGCCCCCCAGGATCACCACCGGCAGGATCGGTCTGCCGCTCATCTCGGCGAGACGCACGATCCCCGCGTCGATCTCTCCTCCGTAAACCACCGAATCCCGTCCCCGACGAATGGTTCCCTCGGGAAACATCCCCACCACGCGTCCCGCCTGCAGACGGCGCACGATCTCGCGGGTGGTCGCCGTATCTTTGCGGCTGCGATCCAAGGCCAGACAATTGATGCCTCGCATAAACCAGCTTTGCCAGGGGTTTTGGAATAATTCCACAATGCTTAACCAATCGATCTCGCGCGTCGTCGTGCCCACCAACAGCATGGCATCGTAAAAACTGTAATGATTCGCCGCAAGCAGGCATCCGCCCGCCAGTCGCGCCCTTTCCTCGTGCAGAACGAGTTGCCGGCTTGCTCTAAAAATCAAGGGCCAGCCCAAAGTCCGTAATCTACGATAAAAAATATCGCTCATTTATGGCAAAACAACTTCCGGCAACTCATAGCGCTCGCGAATCTGTCGATATAATTCGCAAAATTGATTCTCCATCTCGTGGCAAAGCAATTCACGGGCTTCTTTTCCCGGCAAATCCTGTCGCGGATAGATCGGCTCCCCGAAATTTATCCAGACCTCGCCGCGCCGGGCCGGAAGCCATGGCTCCAAACGACACAATTGTTGCACCCCCAGCACCACGCACGGAACGACCGGCACCCCGGTTCGCACCGCCAGCAAGCCCACCCCACGTTTAATTTTTCCTCCGTAAATTACGCTCTCCGGCCCCGACCGCATCTCGCCTTCGGGACATATCCCGACGGTTTTGCCTTCGCGCAACCGCGTCATGGCTGTCCGAATCGCCCGCACTGGCACGCCCTGACGATGAATGGGGATGGCACTCACCGCGTGGAGAAAAAAAGAAATCACCCGGCTGCGGAAAAATTCGATCCGCGACAGCCAATCGATCTTGCGCCGCACCAGCGCACCGATGACGTGCGCATCGAGGTGGCTGTTGTGATTCGACGCCACGAGACATCCCAGAGGCGCGGACGCTGGAAACCTGTTCACCCAGCGCACGCGCACGCAGCATTTGCGCACAAATCGGAAAAAGGTTTGCACCAACCAAAAAAACGCCGTTTGAAAGCCGGGCGACAGCTCGAAATAATGGACCTTTTTGGATTCTTCCACGTGAAACCAAAAATCGCATCATCCGACGGCTGCGGGCAAGCCAAATTGGTCTGTCCGGGTGGAACGAAACTTTTCACAGCTCTCGCTCACCAATGTTTTCTATATCGAGGCAATCGTCGGGAACAGTGCGTCAGGCAGGTGCCGCGAGACCAACACCCTTGGCCGGGTCTTGTTCACCCAAACGACCGATCCCCAAGATTGGCTGAATCAAGTCGAACAACTTACCGCACAAATAGTTTTCCACCGTTGCAAAGTGCAACTTGCGAGCAAGCGAAAAACTCCCGGGTAGGGTGGGCGTCTCGCCTGCCGTCGAGGGCGTCTCGCCCGAAACAACCTCAAAATTTCCACACGTTCCCAAGTTGAGCTTAAAACGCCCTCTCCGTTCGCTGTCATCCCTTCAGGACCAGATCGCAAGGGTGTTCACGCCTTACTCATATCGACAAACCTGTTTTTTCAAGACACCTTGCGAAGGAGATGTGGATTCCTGTTATCCAGGATGGCCCGCGCAATGATCTTCCATCCTCGTTGCTTGCGAAGATGGATTGGCGAATTCACCAAAAACTCAACACAAGCACGGGTTGCAGAAACCGGGAGCCCATTCACCCTCGTTCCCGTGATGAAAGGGGCGGGATCGGTGTCGCTGATCCGATGATCTGATTACGCGTGCGCGGGGGATGCGCGGGTATGACGGAGCCATTGCAGCCACAGCAGCCGGGGTTTGAGCAGAGCGACAATCCCGGTATTCTTGCTTAAAAGCATCCGCACCCGCGAGAAAAGAATTAAGACACTGTTTTGGAAGTTAACCCTACTTATTAGGATTTCGATTCGTTAACAATTTAGTTACTCCTGCTGAGGTTACGTTCTCGTATTCATTGGGTGTCAAAACACTGAAACGCAGAATTCTCTTTTCTTCTTGTGGAGATAGTTTCCCAGCTATAGCGTCCAGCACTTTTTCAATTCGGTCAGCCGGACAAAGTTTCTTCCAAGCCCATGTGACGATCCTGACAATTTGCATTTTACGAATTCCTGAATCTGAGATTTTAAGATCAAAAGTCTGGCCTTTGGGCATAATTGATTGAATAATTTTCCGGATTTTCAACCTTGGAAAGGGTGGTTCTAGTTTTTTAGTCTCTACAGTTATTATCATGGCACGCGGTTTCCAGGCGGCACGGCGATGAAAGCGGGTTTCAGCATAACGGTGTTTTAAACCTAATGTGTTTTATGCGAAAAGGTGCGGAGTAGGCAAGTTTTTTCTCATAAATGAAATGGTGACACGTGTCTATGACCGCCGGGTGGAGGGAAATCGGCCGTGCGCTCTCCTATCTATCCCCCAGCCACCACGCGCACTAACTCCAACACATCGCCCTCTGCGATCCGAGTCGGCTCCCATTCCGTTTTTAACAAAGCCGTGCCGTTGTGTTCCACTAACAAAGGCTGATCCCTCATTCCCAGCCAGTCGAGCAGTGTGGTCACAGTTAATTCACCGGGCACCTCCCGCTCCTCACCATTGAGTCGAATCCTAACCATTGCTTAAAATGGCGGCATCCCAATCTTTCCACACCGCCTCGTAACCGCGCGCCCGGAGGACATTGGCGATTTGCTCTGCCGAACGTTCGTCTGCGATGTCAAACTGACCCGTCGCCGTCTCCGCGCCACCGATCTCGGATTGCGCACGACCGCGCACCGTGAGATGCAACGACTCTTTGCCCTGGCCGGTGTAACCTCCCGGCTCGGTATGGCTTCCTGCGCTCATCATCGTAATTCCCAGCGGGATCAACGCATCCCGCAATCCGGCTGGTTCCCGGGTGCTTAACACGATGCCCACCTGCGGAAAACAGATTCTGAGCGCGCACACGAGCTGCACATACTCCCGATCCGGCAACGAAAACCGTGGGATAAATTCCCCCGCTGCCGGGCGCATCCGGGGGAGCGACACAGTGAGTTGCGCCTTCCAGCAGCGCCTGAGCAAATATTCCAAATGACGCGCCAGTGCCAGCGCCTCGTATTTCCAGTCGTATAAACCAAACAACGCACCGATCCCCAATCGCCGAAACCCCGCGGCATACGCACGCTCCGGACATTCCAGTCTCCAATCGAAATTTTTCTTTGGCCCAGCCACATGCAACTCCGCATAGGTCTCCCGATGATAGGTTTCCTGATACACCACCAGCCCCTCTGCGCCCGCCGCGACCAGGGGACGATATTCCTCCGTCTCCATCGGCCCCACTTCGAGCGAGATCGACGGCACTTCCTCTCGCAACCGGGCCACGCAACGCTCCAGATAACCGTTGGAAACAAACTTCGGATGCTCTCCCGCCACGAGTAAAATCGAGCGGAAACCTTCTGCCGCCAGATAACGCGCCTCCGCCGCCATCTGCTCCACTTCGAGCGTCACCCGCACGATGGGGTTATCCCGGGAAAATCCGCAATACGCACACGTATTGATGCATTCGTTGGAGAGATAAAGCGGTGCAAAAAGCCGGATCGCCTTGCCAAAATAACGTGCTGTCAGCGCCGAACTCTCCCTCGCCATCGCCTCCAATTCCGTGCCCGACTTTGGCTCCAGAAGTGAGGCAAAATGACGTAAAACCGCCGTCTCAGACGTGGCGGTATGGGAATAAAGTTGGGCAAAAGTCACAGGACCTACAAAATGAACCATCCCGCCCCGGATTCAAGAGCCATTCTCTGCGGAGGAGAGGCGGCATGTTTGCTGCCGGGAATGGTAGAACAGGTCCTTTTTCGGATTTAAATTTTTTTGGGATGAGGAGCACTGTTACTTTTTTCCTAGAATCATTCGATAGCCGAGCAGCAAAAGAATCGCCCCCACGACCGACATGATAAAGCCAGCCGGTTCACCATCGGCATACCAGCCGAGAGCGCGTCCGACGTAACCGGCAATCACCGATCCAACGATCCCGATGAGCATTGTGATAATGCATCCGCCGGGATCTTTGCCTGGAAGAAGAAGTTTTGCGACCGCGCCAATGACCAGACCGATTAAAAGCATGTAAAGAAAGCCCATATAAATCCAAGATCGTCTTGAGCGTTTTTTTTGGATGTAATGAATTTTAAAACATTAAATAATCGACAGCCTGCCATTTAATTATCGGTGGCTGGCCGGGAGCTTTCGTTGCCCTGCGATGTCTTCGCCATATTTTTTGGCTTAGGGTCGGCGTTGCTTTTGCTGGTCTCGGTAGTCGAGGCGGGCGCGGGTCATATTCTCGCGGAGGCCACCTTTTTCAAGGAAGTCTTTTTCCAAGCGGCGAATTTGCTGATCGAGAAGGTAGTTCGCCTGATGGATGAGGCAGAGGGCGATGTTGGCGAGAGTTTCTGGCGGGCGTGTCTCCATATAAGTCCGATAGGTCTCATAGGACTCATTTTCGGACTTACCAAGCTGGCGGGCGTAAAGGGCTTTCCTGGAGCTTTTCTCCCAGATTGCAAGATCGCGGACGCGGAGGAAATCCTGGTAGTCGAGGAGCAGTTCCTCGAGGCTGGCGCGGGCGACGTTGGTGAGCTTAAGCTCCATCTCGGTCGAGGTGGGGGAGGCTTTACTGCCTTCAGCGATATTTTGTTTCCCAGAACGAGCGGCCTGCACCATTTGATCAATGGTGCGGTCGCCGCGCTGGAGGAATCTCTCGCAGAAGCGAAAGGTGAAATCGTAAATGATCTCTGATTTTTTATAGGACAGTAGCTCCTGGTAGTGGCCACCCTTGGGGAGAAAGCCTTTCCGGTCGGGTGACATAAGAAACAGGTCCCATTAGCCCTCTAAGCCCTATGCTTTCGCGTAGAGCTCGGCGCCCGCCTCCACAAACTCGTTCGCTTTCTCGGCCAGACCTTTTGCCAACGCTTCTTCCTCGGAAATGGCCTGCTCTGCGGCATACCTCCGCACGTCTTCGGTGATTTTCATCGAGCAGAAATGCGGACCGCACATGCTGCAAAAGTGGGCACTTTTGGCTCCCTCTTGCGGCAAGGTTTCGTCGTGGTATTCGCGGGCGGTGATGGGGTCCAAGGCCAGGTTGAATTGATCCTCCCAACGGAACTCGAAGCGGGCCTTGGAGATCGCATTGTCGCGATATTGCGCACCGGGATGGCCTTTGGCAAGATCGGCGGCGTGGGCAGCTAGTTTGTAAGTGATGACCCCCACTTTAACGTCATCTTTATTGGGCAAACCGAGGTGTTCCTTCGGGGTCACGTAGCAGAGCATGGCGCAGCCATACCAACCGATCATGGCGGCGCCGATGCCGCTGGTGATGTGATCGTAACCGGGCGCAATGTCGGTGGTGAGCGGCCCCAGAGTGTAGAACGGCGCTTCGTGGCACCATTCGAGTTGTTTGGCCATGTTTTCCTCGATCATGTGCATGGGAACGTGGCCGGGGCCTTCGTTCATCACTTGCACGCCTTTGGCCCAGGCGCGTTCGGTGAGTTCGCCCTGGACTTGAAGTTCGCCGAATTGGGCGCGGTCATTCGCGTCGGCAATGGAACCGGGTCGAAGACCGTCGCCGATGGAGAAAGCGACATCGTAGGCGGCGCAAATGTCGCAAATGTCGTCCCAATGAGTGTAAAGAAAGTTTTCCTGATGATGCGAAAGGCACCATTTGGCCATGATCGAGCCGCCGCGGCTGACGATACCGGTCATACGCTGGGCCGTCCAGGGGATGAAGCGAAGGAGGACGCCGGCGTGAATGGTAAAATAATCGACGCCTTGCTCGGCTTGCTCGATGAGGGTGTCGCGGAAGATTTCCCAGGTGAGTTCCTCGGCTTTGCCGTTTACTTTTTCGAGGGCTTGATAGATTGGGACGGTGCCGATGGGGACGGGTGAATTGCGGAGGATCCATTCGCGGGTGGCGTGGATGTTTTTGCCGGTGGAAAGATCCATCACGGTGTCGGCGCCCCATTTGGTGGCCCAGCGCATTTTTTCGACTTCCTCTTCGATGCTGGAAGCGACGGCGGAGTTGCCGATGTTGGCGTTGATTTTGACGAGAAAATTGCGTCCGATAATCATCGGCTCGGACTCGGGATGGTTGATGTTATTCGGGATGATGGCGCGTCCGGCGGCGACTTCGGAGCGGACGAATTCGGGGGTGATTTCCGTGGGGATGCGTTGGGGAAATCTGTTGAAAATGGATGGAATGGTGGAGTAAGTTGAAGCGTCTTTAGCGGCATGCGAGTCGCGTGCGCTCTCCGAAAGTTGGGCGGAGCCGATGTGTTGCTTGTCGATGTCGTCGCGCTGATTGTCGTTGGAAAGATCGGCGATCATGGCGCGGCGCATGTTTTCGCGAATGGCGATGAATTCCATTTCTGGTGTGACGACGCCGGCTTTGGCGTAGGCATATTGGGTGACGGGTTTGCCGAATTTCGCGCGGAGAGTTTTGCGTTTGAGACCGGGGAATTCCACGAGACGGTTGCGTTCGGCGGTGCTGGCAAATTCGGCGTGTTTGCCGCTAAGATAACCGTTGTCCATGGGATGAACTTCGCGGCCCTCGACCTCTTCGACATCGCTGCGGTCGAGAATCCATTTTTCGCGCAACGCAGGGAGGCCCTGGCTGGAATCGCAGGCGACATCGGGATCGCCCCACGGGCCGCTGGTATCATAGACGCGGACGGGTTCGTTGGCGACGAGGTGCCCATTGAAGTCCTTGGTGGAGGCGAGCGAAATCTCGCGCATCGGGACGCGGATATCGGGGTGAAGCTGGCCTTCGAGATAGACTTTGCGGCTGGCGGGAAGAACGTCGGAGCTATGCGGGATGATGGATTCGGTGGTCATAATTTTAGAAAATGAAAAAGCCATGCGCGGGGAAGCGTCATGGCTGAGAGAAAAAAGGCGGTTTTTTCCTGCGAAAATGCCGCGCTCCCTTCGACGGTGTTAGCCGTATCAGGTTCAAAGGGTCTTTCTTCCGGTTGAACGGTCGAAACTCTCAGCCATGTGGCTCCCCTGCTGGAGCGTTAGCATACTGGAGCCGCTTCAAGAGTCAATAGGCTGCCCGAAAGCTTCTTTAAAATGATGGCAACGCTTTGGAAAGATCAGTGAACAATTTTAACCGAAGTCGCGTTTACGTGATAACTGCCGGGATGAAGGTGCGCTGGAAAAAATGGTTTATCTGGCAACCACGCGTACCTTGGTGCCGATGGGTGCCATGGCGTAAAGTTCGGGAGCGAGCGATTTGGGAATGCGGATACAACCGTGCGAGGCCGCGTAACCAGGGATGTTGCCAACGTGGAGTCCCACCCCGTCCCAGGTGAGGCGCATAAAATAGGGCATGGGAGCCCCTTCGAAAGAGGCGTCCTCGGCGGGTTTATGCTTTCTGGCATCGGCGTTGCCGATCACGACATTCCCCTCATCATCGACGATTTTGCCATATAGATTGGAGCGATGTTCGATTTCCTTGGCGACGATTTTAAACTCACCGAATGGGGTGGGATGCGATTTGCGTCCGGTGGTGACAGGAAAATCCCAGCCCACGAGTTCCCCGACGAGGAGTTGGCCGCGTTGCTCGGAGGTGATGATTTTTAGTTCGTAAGGGCCCGACCTGGCGAGGGCGAGCACGTTATTGTCGCGAAAAATTTTGCGTTTCCAGCGTTTGGTTTCGCGGAAGCTGGCGTGATCGATGGCATTGGCCGATTGAAGAGAGGCGACCTGACTCTGGCGGGCTTTATCTTTTTGGGCTTGGGCATGCAGTTGATCGCGCCGGGTTTTTTCCTCGACTGTGAGACATCCGGCGAGAAAACAAAGGCTGAGAACAATGCCGGTGGAACGAAGCAAAAAAGGGGCGAATCGCATGGTGGGTGGGTGAATGGTTTTCGTTTTTATGGAAAACAGTTTTTTAACGCGAGCCAATTTTTTTGCGGCGTTTGCCTTTTTCGTAAGTGACGGGGCGGCGTTTCGGTTCGATTTTGCTGATGCCAGTGCCGTTTTTGAGTTCGATGATTTGATCGCGCAATAATGCGGCTTTTTCGTATTCCAGGCTGGCGGAGGCCTCCTGCATTTCCTGTTCGAGTTCGTGCAAGACTTCACTGACGTTATAATCTGCACCGGCCTCGCGAATGACGGAATCGCCGGTCGGCCTGCTTTTTAAAATAAGGTGAAGACTTTCCTGCACGGCGCGCTGCACGCTTTTTGGGGTGATGCCGTGCTCCTGATTGTAAGCGATCTGCCGGGTGCGCCGATATTCGGTAACGTCGATGAGGCGTTGCATGGAGCCGGTGATGGTATCGGCAAAAAGCACCACTTCGCCGTTGATGTGACGGGCGGCGCGTCCGGCGGTCTGGATGAGGGAAGTCTGCGAGCGTAGATAACCTTCCTTGTCGGCATCGAGAATGCAGACTAGCGATACCTCGGGGAGATCGAGGCCTTCGCGGAGGAGGTTGATGCCGACTAACACATCGAACTCGGCGGCGCGGAGGGCGCGTAAAATTTCGACGCGTTCGACGGTGTCGATATCGCTATGAAGATAGCGCACTTTTATGCCTAGATCGCGGAAGTAATCGGAAAGATCCTCGGCGGTGCGTTTGGTGAGGGTGGTCACTAATATGCGCTCGTTTTTTTCGATGCGCCCGCGACAAAGTTCCAGGGTTTCGTCGATCTGGGTTTTGAGCGGTCGAATGGTAATACGCGGATCTAACAAGCCGGTGGGGCGGATGATTTGTTCCACGACGAGAGGCATGCCGGGGGTGTTGGAGTCGAATTTTTCCTCCGGCTCGGTGCTGGCTCCCTGGGTGGATTCCTTGCGGGCCGCCCCGGCGATGACGAAGGGGATGTCTTCATCGGTGCCGATGCGTTCGCGTTTATGGGGGACGTAACCTTTGTTTCCCACGACGCTGTTTACGATCTCAAACTCCGCCGGGGTGGCGGAGATGTAGAGGATCTGGCCGGTGCGCTCGATGAATTCGGGGAATTTTAGCGGTCGATTATCCATCGCGCTGGGGAGACGGAAGCCATAATCGACGAGCACGGATTTACGGGAGCGATCTCCTTCATACATGCCGCCAATCTGGGGGATGGAGGCGTGGCTTTCATCGACGACCAGCAAAAAATCGCGCGGAAAAAAATCGAGCAGCGTGCCGGGACGCGAACCGGGAGGACGTCCGCCAAGGTGGCGTGAGTAATTTTCGATACCGCTGCAAAAGCCCATTTCCTGGATCATTTCCAAGTCGTAATCGGTGCGCATTTTGAGGCGTTGGGCTTCGAGAAGTTTGCCTTGTTTTTCAAACCAGGGGATGCGTTCGTCGAGCTCGGCGCGAATGCTGCGCTGGGCGGCCTGCAATTTTTCATAGGGGGTGACGAATTGTTTGGCGGGAAAGATGACGAGTTTTTTAAGTGTTTCGGCGACGGTGCCGGTGAGGGGATCGAAACGGGAGATGCGGTCGATTTCGTCGCCAAAAAATTCGATGCGATAGGCGTCTTCATCCACGTTGGCGGGGTGAACTTCGACGACATCGCCGCGGACACGAAATTTGCCGCGGCTAAATCCGATGTCGTTGCGTTCGTAGAGCATATCGACGAGTTTGGCTAGTAATTGTTCGCGGGAGAGGGGTTGTCCGACGTGAAGTTGGGAAAGCATCTGGGCATAGTCCTCGGGAGAACCCAGGCCGTAGATGCAGGAGACGCTGGCCACGACGATGACGTCGCGTCGAGTTAGGAGAGAGCTGGTGGTGGAAAGGCGGAGACGTTCGATTTCCTCGTTTATGGAGGAATCTTTTTCGATGTAAGTATCGGAGCGCGGGATGTAGGCCTCGGGTTGATAGTAATCGAAGTAGGAAACAAAATATTCGACGGCGTTATCGGGGAAGAATTGTTTGAACTCGGAGTAAAGTTGCGCGGCGAGCGTTTTGTTATGCGACATCACGAGTGTGGGGCGATCCACGTTGCGGATGACGTTGGCGGCGGTAAAGGTTTTGCCGGAGCCGGTGACTCCGAGCAGGGTTTGGTGCCGGTTTCCCGAGAGGATGGATTGGGTGAGCTTGGCGATTGCCTGGGCCTGATCGCCTTGCGGCTGATAGTCGGATGCGAGTTGGAAAGGCACTCTGACCTTTACGACGGATGCAGAAAATCAGCAAGGGCGGGCGCGACCAGCAGATTAAAAAACGGGGATCAAGCTTCGACGACAGACTCGCTGCGGGGCGCTCGTTTAAAGTGTATCTCCAGAACGCGACGTCCGTCGGTGGCGGTAATCGTGGCGAGGTAATCTTCGATCTGCACAGATTCGCCTGTCTTGGGCAAATGACCGATCAAATGCGTTACGTGACCGCCGATGGTGCTGACCTCGGAGCTTTCGAGGTGGAGATCGACGAGATCCTGCAATTCGTAGAGTCCGAGGCTGCCTTTGACGGTAAATTCATCCTCGGTGACCACTTTGAACTCTTTTTCGTTGGTATCGAATTCATCCTGGATTTCTCCGACGAGTTCGGCCAGCACGTCATCCAGGGTAACCACTCCGACGGTGCCGCCAAATTCATCGACCACAGCGGCGAGATGGGCGTGTTTGCTGAGGAAAAGCTTGAGCAGTTTTTCCAGTGGCATCATTTCCGGCACGGGGAGAAGATCGCGTTTAAGGGCGAGCAGATCGGGGTTGGGCGATTGCATGACGCCCATGAGATCTTTAATGTGAACGAGGCCGACACTGTTATCGAGGTGCTCCTGGCAGAGAGGGAAACGGGTGTGGCCACATTCGAGAGCCTTGGTCAGATTGGTGGAAAAACTTTCGTCGATGTCGAGCGAAACGACTTCGCCGCGCGGGGTCATGATGTCGCGAACGACGCGTTTCCGCATGTCGAGGGCGTTCATGAGGATTTCGCGTCCGAGAGAGCTGACATCCTCGGATTTTTCGCTTTCGGTGAGAATGACGCGGAGTTCCTCCTCGCTGTGGGCGAGTTCGGTTTCGCCCAAGGGATCCACCCGAAAAACGTGTTTGAGGATTTTGTTGGCCGCCCCATTGAGCACGTAGATGGCGGGACGAAAAACGAGGTGAAAAAAGGCCAGTGGACGCACGATTGCCAATGTGACTGGCAGGGATTTGCGAATGGCGAGCGATTTTGGGGTAAGTTCTCCGAGGACGATGTGAAGAAACGTGATGAGGGTAAAGGCGATGCCAAAAGCCACCCAGGAGATGACTGCCGGGGTGGTGACGCCGAGGCGAAGCAAAGCTGGCTCGATGATGGTGGCGAGGTAAGGTTCGCCGACCCAACCCAGGCCGAGCGAGGAGAGGGTAATGCCGAGTTGCGTGGCAGAAAGGTAAGCATCGAGGTGGGAGGTGATGTGGCGGGCAAACCTGGCCCCGTGCACGCCTTCGTCGATGGCAGCGTCGAGCTGGGAAGGGCGCACTTTTACGAGGGCAAACTCGGCTGCCACGAAGAAACCGTTTAGGAAAACGAGGAAAACAATGACGAATAATTGCCAGAAAATCACCCCGGCCGACGACCACTCGGTGCGCACGTCATGGCTGGAGGCTATCGCAAAAAAGAGCGTGGCGATCATGAGGTGTGCCGGGAAAAGAAATTCCCGACGAGAAAAGAGTGAAGGCTGCGTTTAGAGCCGTTCAAAAATGTCGGCATGGCACCGATTAAGGAGTGAACGCGGTGGAGGAATGCGAACCGGGTTCCAGCAAAAATGAGCATCTCCTTCGACCAGCACATATTCTTGGATAGGCACGGGGTGGAGAGAACCGGGCCGGTTCGTAAACCAGCCAGCGTGTGCATTACCAACTGGATTTAGTCACTCCGGGAATAAGGCCATGAGAGGCTAATTCGCGGAAAGTGATGCGGGAAACTTTAAAGCGACGGAGAAAAGCGCGACGGCGACCAGAGATGGCACAGCGATTGACGACGCGGGTGGGACTTGCGTCGCGGGGAAGTTGGGAAAGACCGACGTAATCGCCTTTGGCTTTGAGTTCAGCACGAATTGAGGCATATTTTGCCACGGTAGCTTTTTTGCGATTGTTACGTTCGATCCAGGATGTTTTTGCCATAAGAAAGGTCGAAAGAATAAATCCTTTCCATCGCTTTGCAACCACTTTTTTAAGGATTGTGCGTGGGGAAGATGCGGGGCATTGGCAGGCGGGTTCGCATTTTTATCCGTGCCGGTCGAATTTTTGCTGCGATAATGAGGTTATATGCTTCCAACCAGCCAGGGTTCCTTTCGTTTATTTCGTTTATTTGGGATCCAGGTGTTTTTGCATTGGACATGGTTTATTCTGGCGTATTACCGCTTTCAAACAGGCAAGGACCTATACGAAAAACCGATTTGGATGATCTGGGAATACGTGACGCTGTTTGGAATCGTTTTGCTCCATGAGTTTGGACATTCGCTGGCCTGCCGATCCGTGGGCGGGAGGGCGGATACGATTATTTTATGGCCATTTGGCGGAATTGCTTTTGTGCAGCCACCACCGCGCCCAGGGGCCAATCTGTGGAGCATTGCGGCAGGGCCACTGGTGAATGTGCTGCTGGTGCCGGTGATTTTTGGCATCCGCACCTTTGCGACAGCGTCGGGTTTTGCTCCGGAATATTCCGATCCGGCTCGGTTTTTGGAGATGTTGGAATGGATCAATCTACTTTTGCTGGTATTTAACATTTTACCGATTTATCCGTTGGACGGGGGACAGATTTTTCAGTCCATTCTTTGGTATTTCATCGGTCACGCAAAAAGTGTCATCGTGGCGGCCAGCACGGGGATCGTGCTCTCGGTGGCGGGAGGAGGATATTTGCTGCTGCAGGGAGAATATTTCGTTGCGTTGATCGCCGTATTTCTGATCAGTCAATCCTGGCGCAGCTTGCAATGGGCGCGGGCAAGCTTGAAAAATAATCTTCCGTAACTGGCAAAGATAGAAGCTGACCGATGCGCCTGGGACGAGATTTTTTTGAGCGAGACGTGTTGCTTTGTGCCCGGGAATTGATCGGTTGCGAGATGGTGCTGGGCGAATGTCGGGGAAGAATTGTGGAAACGGAGGCTTACGCAGAGTTGGGCGATGAGGCCTGTCACACATTTATGCGGGAATCGACACGTCAATTCATTGCAAACCACTTTGCGGGAACAGCTTACGTGTATCAAAACTACGGCATTCACTGGCTTTTCAATGTCCTGACGAAAGGACCGTCTGGCAATGGTTTCGTCTTGGTGCGAGCATTGGCTCCGCTGGAGGGAATCGTTACAATGCGTCGGCGACGGGGAGTGGACGGTGAAAAAAATTTATGTTCCGGCCCTGGCAAACTCACAGTGGCGATGGGTTTTGGCCGGGAATTTCACGGCAAAGATATCTGCCAGCCTGGCGGAGTGGAGTTGGTTTTTGGAAAAGGTGAGGTGGAATCCGATGTGCGCATCGGGATTTCGCGTGCGAAAGAAAAACCCTGGCGTTTTTTGGAGCGAGCCAGCCCGTGGGTAAGTGTCAAGCCAAAAAAAACCGGGGCCACCTTTTGAAAAGGTGACCCCGGTCATTGGAAGTAATTTATCTGGATTACTTCGAGTAACTCGACGTGGAAGCAGTGTTTGTTCTGGTGACGGGTTCTTCTTTGCTGGCACATGCACCGAGGCTGAGGGCGCCGGCTGCGATGGCGACGATGGCGATCAATTTAATGGATTTCATAGTTAGTTGGTTTATTTGGTTGGTGAGCGGATGCTCAAGGCAACTGATAACCCACATCGGCGATCTGACAACTCCTTTGTGTAAATATTTGGCCCTCAAGCGTTTGTGAATAGAATCGGTAAAAAACCTACCATTGGTCCACTCGAAATCCTTCGCGTTCCAAGCGGCGAACGATCCCCCCGTGCCCGAGAAAATGACCGCTCCCGGCAATGATCAGCACATTTTTGTGGCCTCGGAGATGGTTTTTTATAATTGGCAGCCAGGCTTCGTTGCGTTGGTCGAAAACTGCGTGATGAAGTTGGTTGGAGTGGTTGGATGTTGTTGCAACAGAACTTTCCAGGGATTTAAGGTTCCCAGTTTGCCAGGCCTCGAGTAAGTCTTGCATCCAGAGATCGACAAAGGCGAAGGACAGCAGTGTCTCGCGCAAATAACGGTCGGACTCGTTAGCGGTGAGGTTTTTGAAAGGAGCGATTTGCTGGGAGACCGATTCCAGTTGTGCGATTCTTTTACCTTTTTTCTGTGCGAGACGGTAAAAATAGCGATCCACCCCCCATTCGGCGCGATAGCCGTTTTTCTCCAAATAACGACTCATGAGAAGATCGGAGAGATACCATGGCCGCATCGTCCCGACTTCTTCCATGGCAAGGCCAAAGGAGGGTAGATTCTCTCGTAATAAAGCCATCGTGAGAGGAGTCAATTCACGACTGAGGGTTTGTCCTCTGGGGAAAAATCCAGATTTTAAACTGGCGATCCGATTGTCGATTTGCCCGGTTTTGCCCAGGTCGATTTCGAATACGATGAGTTCCGATTCGGCAAAGGCACGGCGCAAAGCTGGAGCCAGAGGATAAGCCGATTTGGGCAGAAAATGGATGGAACCCATGAGCCAGACCGAACAGTTGGCACCCTCGACCCGCCAGAGGGTGTTTTTGGAGGTCTCACCTGGACGCGTCGTTGCGCAACCCGCCTGCCAGATCAATGCCAAAACGAATGCCCAACGCAGTGCCAGGGATCGAAGCCTCACTTTGCTCCTAACTGTTACGTCGAATCCAATCACAGGATTTCCTAATCAATTGCACCTGCGTGCGTATGCGACGATCCAGATCGAACTCCGAAGGTGTCTCCAGGGTGAGGCAGACCGAGGCATGATTTTTCCCCAGGTAAATGGATTCCGGTCCATCGGGCAGACTGGGATCGAGGAAATGGCGCTGCATAAATCCTCGTGCGCGAAAAGGCCGGTCATCGATTTTTCTCCTAACATCCGCCGGAAGAAATCGCCGCGCCGCCGCCAGCAATTCCATGCTAAGGCTTAGGGGACGCTCCGCCAGTTCATAGATATAAAATCCCTGGGCGTCGTAATCCTCGTGCAGACACATCGCCAGATCATATTTCCGCCCTGTTAACAGATTTTGCCAGGCTCGAATCATGGGCACCTCGGGGTTATGACATTCCCGGTTCAAATCCCGTCCCTCCGCATTTACCCGCAGGTTATTCGTTAGGCCAAAAGGATTGAGGCAGGGGAAAATCGTCCAGTTGGCCTGCTCCAGCAAACTCCCATTCTCCTCGGCCCAGGCAATTGCGCCCTCGGTGGCTCCAGCTTCATCGCCATGGATGCCGGCAGAGAGATAAAATGAAGGCTCTCCCACCTTTTTTCGCCTTGTTTCCAACCAATAATGGTTGAAGCCATTTTCCACAAAATAACGGCGTAAAATCAACCCGTGCAACCTCGCCACCGCCCTCCAGCGGCGCATGAGACCCGGATAATGATGCGCGGAATGGAGTGGCAATTGAGGCATAAAAACACCGATACATTACCGACCTCCCGAAAAATTTACAACCCGGGCGGATGCCGTGCCACATAACCCCGCAAAGATCGTCCCGAACGCCGCCAGCCCGGACCGTCCTCCCCTCCGCCCCGCCCTGTGGTATCGAAACGCAGACCGGCAATGACCAAAAACGTATGCCCATTTCTGGCATACACCGTGATCCAACGTCCGCGTCCGGGCCGTCCATACTCGCGAAAACCCCGTGAAGTTGTCGGTGCCCTCAATAATCCCGCCTTCCCCAAGACATGACTTACCGCCCCCGAGCAATCGTAGCCCGTATCGTTAAAGCTCCCGTGTCCGCCGCCCCATTTATACGGTTTACCGGCAATTCCATTGGCAGCCCGCACCGCTGCATGCACCACTGGAGGAGCCGATTCCGGCGCCTTTGCCCGGCCAAAACGCAACGATGCCTGCGGCCCATGGCCTATCGATGCACACCCCACACAAGCGTAAAGCAAGGCGCACAAGCCAAAAAAGCGTAAAAAAACCCGGGGATTCACCCCTCTTCATCAAGCTAAAACCGGGCCAACCCAGTCTGCATTCGCCACCCCGGCCCAACCCGGCCACGATGCCTCAAATTCCAGCCGTTGTTGCGTGAGCGGATGCGAAAACACCAACCTCCACGCGTGCAGACACAACGGAGGCGCCCCCACTGGCAACGTCTGCTCGGTGCCCACCTCGCCACCGGCGAGATAAGTCGCATCGCCCAGCACCGGCCACCCCAAAGAGGCCAGATGCAGGCGAATTTGATTCGTCCTTCCCGTTTTTGGCACCACTTCGAGCAGCGTCGTCCCATCCGGCATCCGTTCGCGCACTTTAAACTCCGTCCGCGCTCTTTGCCCTGCCACCGTATCCACCTCGCGACTTCCTCCCGGCCCCGACTCCGTGCCAATCGGCGCTTCGCAGATAAAAAAATCCTCCCCCGGCACCCCCTGGACCCGCGCCAGATAGGTTTTTTCCACCCGATTATCGGCAAATTGTGGCTGCAACAATTTTGCAAAATGCCGCGTCCGCGCACACACCACCAGCCCCGTCGTATTCGCATCCAGACGATGCGCTGCCTGGATTTTTTGCGGCGCATACACGGGCTGCAACCATGCCTGCAACGTGTTTCTCTGGAATCTTCCCCCCGGATGCATCGGCAGCGGCGCTGGTTTTTCCAGCACGACCACCGCCTCGTCCTCATATAAAAAACGCACCGTCGTCGCCACTTCCGGCTCCACTGTTCCCGGCTTTACCCGCATCATTCGTTCCCCGGCCCGCACCACGCGATCCGCTCCCACGCGACAGCCTTTTTCATCCTCCCAACCGCCCGCGGCAAAGATCGCCTCCCATTCTTCGACCGTTGCATGGGGAAAAACAAAGCCCAGACATTCCAGCAACCGCCAGCCATCGCAGGCCAGGGGAATGTTCAGCGGACGACGACTCACCATCGGCACCGAGCCGGGCAGGGGAGACGTCACCCGCGCCCAAACCGCCTGCCGATCCCGCAGGATCTCCGCCATTTTCTCCGCATCCGTCCGGTAACAATACGGGCAGCTCACATTCTCCACCCAACGCGCATCCGCCAACTCCCCGGGCGTCAACGGGGTCTGACACACGAAACAAAAAGCCGATTCCGTCTCCGACAATGCTGGATCCACGCCCACTCTTTGATCGAACACAAAGCATTCCCCTTCGTAATGCGCTCCGCCCACCTCCTCGAAATATTTTAAAATCCCTCCCTCGAGCTGGTAAATCTGTTCCCATCCCTCGCGCTCCATATACGGCCCCGCCTTTTCGCAGCGGATTCCGCCCGTGCAAAACATGACCACCGGCGTTCGTTTCGTCTCCTCGGGCAACTTCCGCACCGCCTCGGGCAATTGCCGAAAATGATCGATCCCCAGCACCGTCGCCCCGGTAAAAGTGCCCAGCTTGACCTCGTAATCGTTCCGCGTATCGAGCAACGTCACCGCCCGTCCTTCATCCAGCCATTTTTTGAGTTCCACCGGTGAAAGTTTCGGCGAAGTCCGCGTCGCCGGATCGATCCCTTCCACTCCGAAGGAAATGATCTCTTTTTTGATCCGCACCAACATGCGCGTGAAAGGTTGCTCCCCACTTTCGCTCACCTTGGGCACGAGCCTCTCCAGCCCCGGCACTTCGCGTAAACGGGCAAGCAAACGTTGCACGGAGGCGTCTTCTCCGGCGAGAAACAGATTGACCCCTTCCGTGCTCAGTAGAATCGTTCCTTTTAGCCCCGCGCCTTTGCAGAGATCGAGCAACTCCGCCCGGAGCGACTTGAGATCCGTCAAACAGGCAAACTGATACGCGGCAATATTAGTCATCTTCCCCTCACGAATACAGCAAAGCCCGCATGTTTGCCTCCAGAAAACTAGATCCCGGCCCGGTCGAGCAAGGAGGCGAGCACTTTTTTGGCCTCGAAAAATTCGCAGGCAAGTTCGTAAGCCAGACGGCTGTGTTTTTTATAGTCGAGATTGATCTCGCGCACCGCTTCGACGATTTCTCCCAGCTCGCGATAGCCAAACAATCCTCCCCGTCCTCCGTAATGCCGCGTAAAACCGGTCTCCTGCGTAATCGCCGGCCGGCCACTGGCGAGGTAACACGCCGTGCGATCGCTAAACCACCCGGTGTTTAGCCGCACGTATTGATCCTTGGCCACGGTAAACTCCCCTTTGCTGGCCTGAATGTAACGCACGTAAGAATCGTAATCGGAACTCAAATCGTGTGGCAAAGTCAGGGTCCAACCCTGGCTGAGAAACACCTCTTTTTCCTCCACTTTTTTGATGTCGGTGGCGAGTTCGAAGCCTTCACCGCAGGCTTGCGGGGCGGACGAAAATTTGAGGAATTCCAAGGATTTACTCCAGAGATAATTTTCGCCTCTCCAGGTGATGTCTTTGGTGCCGCTGGTGGACCAGTTGGCGATGGAGGTGAAGACGGCGCCAGGAGGCGGAGGCGCGGATTGATTCCAGAGTTCGGTGACGACCGGTTGCCGCGTCGGCAGCCAGGTAAACCCGTGCAAGGGCACTGGAAAATCCGCGCTGCCAATGTTTTCGCCAAAGGTAAACAGGGCATGATGGCGGCTAAGATAATCCCGCGTATCCTGCACGTTTTGATCGATTTTTATCTGTTCCACACCCGGATCGCTTTCCACGTAAAGAATGCGTTCGCTGGTGAGAAGATCGTCGTTAAATTCCTGCGAGCCGCAGACGTTTAAAATGGCATCCGCCTCCCGATAAAGTTCGCGCACCCGAGCCAGCGGCAGACCCAGGGTGCTGGCAGCGGGATCGGCCAGATAACGTGGACAAAATGACCATCGACCGACAAACCCGTAACGCTCCGCCAGATCGCTTAACACCTCTCCGACGTAGCTGGTTTCCTCGCCCGTGTCGAAGGTTTTGGGATTGTAAGGAATGCGGGCGGAATCCTCGATGTAAAACACTTCATGCCCAAGCTGTTGCAGGCCCACGATGTAATGCACGTGCTGCCAGATGACACCAGCAATCGGGCACGTGCCCATAAAACCCATGACGACGATTTTTTTCCTACTCATAACAACTTTTTATAACTCCTTTACGACTTTGGCGGGGTTGCCCGCGACCACCGTGCGTGGCGGCACATCCCTGGTGACAATGGCACCAGCGGCGACGACGGAATGATCGCCAATGGTCACGCCTTTGAGGATCACGGCGTTCATCCCGATCCAGACATTGTTGCCGATGTGAACGGGGCGGGTTTCGATTTTCGGACGCTCCGGTTTGTCTGGATAAAAAGCGCTCAGAGCGATGGCATCCTGCATTCGGAGGACGGGATCGAGAGGATGAAAATCGCTGTCGGCGATCCCCACATTCCAGCTAATGAGACAATGACTGCCAATGGTGATTTCCTCCTCGGCCATGATCAGGGCGCCGTTCATGAGGGTAAAATCGCCCACCGTGCAACGTCCCTGCAAGCCAATGGCAAAAGAGCATCCGGAATAGACCGAGACATCGTGACCGAAAATGACGGCGGGTCGGGCGAGCGCTTTGAAATGGCGAAAAGACTGGGCGGTTTCGAGATAAAAACGTTCACCCCAGACGACGCCCTCCGGGATGGGTTTATCGAACCAGTCGTTGGCTATTCGGCGATTGGGGAGGGGGAACATAAGACGTGGAAACCGGCGGTCAGATTTGGGTAAAAACCGACTATCGCCACCGGGCCGGGTGGAGTAAAGGCAACAAACCAGGAATCTACTGGGGCGGCGAAGGCCCGATTTTTAGACCACGGCGGCGCCGACGACGGCGGCCGCGGCGGGCTTGAGTTCGGGTTCCACGACTTTGCTCGGAACGGTCTTTGGGCACACTTTCCAAAACTTTGCCTGAAAACGCGGCCAGTCGGCGAGAATTTCGCGGGCATATTCGCTTTCGGTCTCTTCGAGATGACGATAGACAAGCCCTTTCACGAGATCGAGATCGGCGGTTTCTTCGAGCCGTTCGAGAACGATCAACTCGGGGTTGATACGCGTGGCGAATTTTTCTGCGAGATCGAGCACGTAAGCGACGCCGCCGGTCATGCCCGCCCCGAAGTTTTTGCCGGTGCTGCCGAGGACGATTACGACGCCATTGGTCATGTATTCGCAACCGTGATCGCCGATGCCTTCGACGACCGCGGTGGCACCCGAGTTGCGCACGGCAAAACGTTCACCGGCGCGGCCATTGGCAAAAAAGATGCCGCCGGAAGCTCCGTAAAGCAGAGTGTTGCCGACGATGACGTTGTCGTGAGCGACAAAACCGCGTTTGGCAGGGGGGCGCACGATGATTTCGCCGCCACTCATGCCTTTGCCGACGTAATCGTTGGCTTCGCCCGTGAGAATAATCCGGATGCCGGGACTCAGGAAGGCACCCAGGCTTTGGCCAGCGGAGCCGGTGAGCTTGAGTTCGATGGAACGTTCGGGCAGACCGGCCTCGCCCCATTGATAACCGATTTCTCCCGAGACGCGGGTGCCGACCGAGCGATTGGTATTTTTAATTTTATAAGACCGGGAAATGGGGCGTCCGTCATTGATGGCGTCCTTGGCATCCTGCATGATGGTATCGTCGAGGGTGTGCTCGGCGGGGCCATCGTTGCTGTCGCGCGTGGCGTGGCGGGGAACGCCGCTGTCTCCCGCGACATCGACGAGCAGGGGTTTCAAATCAAGGAGGTTGGCCTTGGGATGATCGGGGATTTCGCGTTGGCGAAGGAGATCGACGCGCCCGATGAGTTCGTTCACGGTGCGAATGCCGAGAGAGGCCATCAGTTCGCGCATTTCCTGGGCAACAGCATCGAAAAAAGCGACGATGTTTTCGGGTTTGCCTTTGAATTTGGCCCGGAGACGTTCGTCTTGCGTGGCGATACCGACCGGACAGGTGTTGAGATGACATTGCCGCACATAAACGCAGCCCGTGGCGATGAGGGCGGCAGTGCCAAAATTGAATTCCTCGGCTCCCAGGAGAGCGGCAAACATTAGATCTTCTCCTGTGCGCATGCCGCCATCGGTGCGGAGGGTCACCCGGTTGCGCAGGCCGTTGAGCATGAGGACTTGATGGGTCTCGGCAACGCCCAATTCCCAGGCGGAACCGCAATGTTTCACGGAACTGAGGGGCGATGCACCGGTGCCGCCTTCGTGTCCGCTGATCAGAATAATGTCGGCGTGAGCTTTGACGACGCCTGCCGCAATGGTGCCGACGCCTGCCTCGGCGACGAGTTTTACGCAGATCCGGGCGCGGGCATTGACTTGTTTTAGGTCGTAAATGAGCTGGGCCAAATCTTCGATGGAATAAATATCGTGATGCGGCGGCGGAGAAATAAGGGTGACGCCGACGACGGTTTTACGGAGGCGGGCAATGGTCACGGTGACTTTATGGCCGGGGAGTTGTCCGCCCTCGCCGGGCTTGGCGCCCTGGGCCATTTTGATTTCGATCTCCTTGGCACTGGCGAGGTAAGCGGCGTTGACGCCGAAACGTCCGGCGGCCACTTGTTTGATGGCACTATTGGCCAGGTCGCCATTGGCGCGATGGGAAAAGCGTTCGGGATCTTCGCCGCCTTCGCCGGAGTTGGATTTGCCGCCGATGCGATTCATGGCGATGGCGAGACATTCGTGAGCTTCGGGACTTAGCGCACCGAGCGACATGCCAGCGGTGGTAAATCGGCGGCGAATATCTTCAACGGGTTCGACTTCATCGATGGGAACCGGACCCGTGGCGGACGGAACGAATTCCAACAAATTACGCAGGGAATGCGGGGACGAGGACGTGACGGCGTCGAGGTAGGCTTTGTAATCTTCGGGTTTGCTGGTTCTGACGAAAGTATGGAAGTTTTTGATCACCGGCGGGTTGACCGCGTGAAGTTCGCCATTGCGCCGGTAACGATAAAAGCCGGGGTCGCCAAGGGCGGGGGCGGCAGTTTCGGAGGCGGTGTTTTCCTGGGGCACAGCCTGGCCAAAAGCGAGGTGATGGCGGAAAAGGCTTTCGCGGGCAATTTCGACGTAACCGATGCCTTCGACTTGCGAGGAAGTGCCGGGAAACGATTTATCAATGACGGCGGAGGAGATGCCGATGGCCTCGAAGATTTGTGCGCCGCGATAAGAACTCACAAGGGAAATGCCCATTTTGGACATGATTTTAAGGATGCCTTTTTCGAGGGCCGAGCGGTAATTGAGCACGGCGACGGTATGATCGGGCAAAGCGCCGGGTGCGGCTTTTTCGATGATTTCGCGGACGGTTTCAAAGCCGAGATAAGGATTGATCGAGCTGGCGCCGTAACCAAGGAGAGCGGCGATCTGATGCACGTCGCGGGCTTCGGCGGTCTCGGCGATGAGGCTCACTTTCATGCGTTTGCCGACTTTGGTGAGGTAATGATGCACTGTGCCGATGGCGAGAAGCATGGGGATGCCAACCTGGGTGGCATCGACGGCGCGATCCGAGAGATTGAGCAGGGTGGCACCTGCATCGACAGCAAGCTCGGCGTCGAGGGTGAGTCGATCCAGCGCTTTTTCGAGGCCCTCGGCTCCGTCGGCAAGCGGCCAGACGGTGGAAAGGGAGAGGAGTTTATGGCTGGGATGCTGGTAGTTTTTGAGAGCTTCCAATTCGTAATCGAGGAGAATGGGCGATTCGCTTTCGATGAGGCGCGCGTGCTCGGAGGTCTCGGTGAGGAGATTGCGCCGCCAGCCGAGAATGGTGGTAAGGGACATGACCAATTTTTCCCGGATGGGATCGATGGGCGGATTGGTGACCTGGGCAAAAAGCTGACTGAAGTAGGTGTAAAGCAAGCGGGGTTGCAAGGAAAGCACGGCAAGCGGGGTGTCGTCTCCCATGGAACCGACGCCTTCGGCACCGTCCTTGATCATGGGTTTGAAGATAAAATCAAGTTCCTCGCTGGTGTAACCGAAAGCGATTTGCTTCTGGGTAAGGGTAAGGATGTCGAGCTCGCCAACGGGTGCGGTAACCGGGCCGGGGGCGATTTTTGAGAGTTGCTGCAAGTTCTCCTCGATCCACTCGGAATAAGGCTGGCGGGCAGCTAGGGAATCCTTGATTTCCTGGTCGCGAAGAAGTTTGCCAGCCACGGTGTCGATGGCAAGCATGGAGCCGGGGGCGAGACGGCCTTTTTCGATTACGTGCGCATCGTCGATCTCCGCGCAACCGACTTCGGAGCCAAGATGGAATACGTGGTCATCGGTAATTTTATAGCGGGCGGGGCGGAGTCCATTCCGATCCAGACAAGCGCCGACCGTAAGGCCATCGGTGAACACAAGCGCGGCAGGGCCATCCCAAGGCTCGTTGAGGCATTGGTGGTATTTATAGAAGGCTTCGAGCTCCGGGGTTAGATGAGCTTCGCTTTTCCAGGCTGGCGGCACCAGCATGTGCATGGCGTGGAGCAGGCTACGACCGGAATGAACCAGCACATCGAGAGCATTATCGAGACTGGCAGAATCACTGCCCCCGGGCTGGATGATGGGCTTGAGCAAATCAATGTCTTCGCCCCAGAAGTCCGCATTTAGCTCGGCCTCGCGGGCGTGCATCCAGTTGCGATTGCCTTTGACGGTGTTGATTTCGCCGTTGTGAGCCAACATCCGGAACGGCTGCCCCAGTGCCCAGGTCGGGAACGTGTTGGTGCTGTAGCGCTGATGATAAACGCAGATGGCGGTCTCGTATTCCGGGTCGGAGAGATCCTTGAAAAATTTCTCCAACGACGGCGAGATGAGCAGCCCTTTGTAGGAAATGGTGCGCGAGGAAAACGAGGGCAGATAGAAATTAGTGATGCCATCTTCGGCGGCTTTTTTCTCGATCTCGTTACGGGCGAGAAAGAGGCGGCGCTCGTATTCCTCGGCCTTGATGTCGGCGGGGCGGCCTAACAAGACTTGCTCGATCATGGGAAGAGTTTCCTCGGCTTTGTTTCCCAGGAAATTTTTATTGATCGGGACTTCGCGCCAGCCAAAAAGGAAAATACCGCGTTCTTTGACCACTTCCTCGATAATGGACCGGGCGCGTTCCTGTTGATAGGCGTTCTCGGTGGGGAAAAAAACCACCCCCACGGCGAGATCTTCGTCGCGATAAAGTTTATGGCCGAGTAAAGCTAATTCGCGACGGAAAAGCTTGTAAGGAATCTGAGTGAGAATGCCGGCGCCATCGCCCGTTTTTTCGTCAGCATCGACCGCACCCCGGTGGGCCAGACGACAAATCGAGGTAAGACCGTGACGCAGGATCGTGTTGGAACGCTTGCCATCGATGGCAGCAATCAACCCAACGCCGCAGGCATCGCGTTCATTTTCCGGGCGATACAACGATCCAGGATGGGCTTGGGCAATGTCGAGGGCAGGTTGATCTAATCTCATAGTATGTTTGGCGGTCTGATAAGTTGGTCTTCGGAGCAAAAAGAAAGCTCACTGCTTTTACACTACGCTTTTAATGAGGAAAAGGTTTTTTTTGTCTTAAAAAAATTATCTTGCGGCCAGAATCGATAATTATCTGGCGTTTACGCTTTACTTTGGACAGGAAAAGCTGTTGTATTGTCTTAATCCCTCCAATACCCCATGACTCTTTTCGATGAACAGGAATTTTTGATTATTCGTCAGCTCGTGCGCGACCCGCGCCAGTCCGATACCGCCATCGCAGAAACGACCGGCGTCAGCACCCGCACCGTCAACCGAAAACGGCAGCGCCTCGAGGAAGACGGGATCATTTCCTATCATACCCAGGTGGATTTATCCTCGGGCGGAAGTGGTCAATTCCCGGCGCGTCATCTTTACACCGTTCATTTCCGGGTCGGCGTGACGTTGCGCCAGCTTTTGGAGGACATCCGCCGGGAACCGAACGTGCGGACGCTGTTTACGGAAATGATTTTTGAGAGTCACATCGCGGAGATCGATGGCAAACTGGCGCTGGTTTTAATGATTGAAGGCGAGGGCGACCGGGAAATCGTCGAGGCATTTCACGAAAAAATCGTGCCCAGCCTGCACAAAAATCATGGAGCGGATTCCATCGAAAAAATCTCCACCATGCGTCTGCTCGCGCCGGTGCGGGTGATGCGAAATTATCTCCCGCAAGTGAATATGGAGGCAGGTTTTATTAAAAAAGAATGGCCCGAGGCGGCCATTTACGTGGGGCACACTGCGAGCGCCACAGAATCAGCCGCAGAATAAATTTGGCAGGCCGATCTTTGGGACTCCGCGTTCTCGGCTGCGGCTAGAAGCCCGCATCGGCCAACGGGTTGAAATGAGCATCCTCAGTGATCAACCATCCATGAAGGGGGAGGATCTATCCACAGATTTCACAGATTGACACAGATTGTCGGACTCACCCGCTTGTCGATCTCACACTAGACCAGTCCCTCTGTCACACCTCTAGTTAGAAGATAAAATCCCTTTGAAAACCACGAGTCATTTCCAGGGATTCACGATTCGCACTCCGGTATCCTCGAAATGTGTTACGTTTCTCGTCACCACCGTTAGATCGTGGACGAGCGCGGTGGCAGTGATCAAAATATCCGGAAGATCCCGGCTCGGAAACTGGGCGAGCTTCGCCGCGACGTTCTCCACAATGAGCCTGAACGTACGCCCGTTCCGGGTAACGGTAACTTTTCCATCCACCAGCAAGGCCTCGAAAAAGTCCCCGGTGCGGGTTTTTAGCTCGGTGGCGGTCAGCGTTCTCACAAAATCACATTAAACGAACCGGTCAATCCAGTCAATTCGATCGCTTTGATCGAAGTTCTTCCCTATTGACGTTCTCTCTTTAATACACCCCGCACGCACGCCAAGGTCAGCGCTTTTTCAATCCGCAGGGCAAAGCTCCTGACAATGGGGCTGGCGACTTTTCAACAGGCGGTAAGTGGCGGCGGATTCAGCTCTGGCATGTTGCATTTGCGCAATATGATAGAACTGACCTCTCCACCCGATTTTCTCAAAAAACGGGTAGGTGGCGAACGCGTATGTCTTAGGGTTCGATGATTTCAGAAGTGTCTTCCACCAGTTGTTTGGGAGTGCAGATAATGGGCAGCAGCAGCGCGCGGGCGGCGGCCAGTTGACGTAATGCATGCTGGCTGGCGGCGTGGGCGATGTGACGACAATTCCATGTGAGAAGTATATCCATTTTATGCGCCGTGGCGATGGCGATGTGGGCGGCATCCGCTTCGGCGTCGGCAGGAAGAATACGAGATTGGATGATGTCGTGGGTGAAAGCGAGCGCGGTGTCGGTGAGATCGAGCAGCACTGCGTGGCCTAATATTGCGAGGCGTTCCGCAGCTTTTTCAGCGACGCCAAGAGCGGCTTCGTCTAGGACGAGTTGGGAGGTGAAGAGGGCGTGAGACTGGCGGTGGTTTTCCCACCATTCGCGGGTCAGTTGTTGATTTCTGAGGCGGATCAGATCCCGCGAAGGCCGCACGGTGATGTAGCTGGGGATGGTGGTTTCGAGGAAAATGTTCATGTTAAGAGCCGGGCGATTTCCTCTTTCACTGTTTCGAGGTGACGCA
>JBBRFA010000020.1:0-35358 GCA_038225185.1 Chthoniobacterales bacterium | reverse complement strand
GGTTCCTCGGATTCATTGCACAGATCATACCAAAGAGCCTCCATCGCACGAAGACGATCTGGCGTGCTCATCGTCTTGATCTCGGTAATGCTCATGAAATTATGTTATCTGAAAATTGCGGCTCACCAAGCAAGGACTTTTGAGCCAATGCCCCCAAGATCAGCGACAGTGGAGTGCGGCGCGGCTCCTGCCCAAGCTAGAGACGTGACGAGTCAGGAGTAGTTCGCTGAATCGCATTCTTGGACTGCCGGTAAAATAAAAGACCCGTCCTTTAGTTTGTGCGTCCCTTAGCTTGATGTGGAGTCGGGGCGGAGGAAGGGGAAAGCTGAGGGTTGAGGGTGAAAAAAGTGCGCTGCGCGGTGGGTTTTGGTGTCCCAAGCGCGACGCGTTGGGACGGCGGGCTGGAAGCACCGCCCTATCCGTTCGATGTTAGAGCATCGATGTTGCATGTTCCTCCCGCAGATCCAAACTAGCCGCCACTAGAAAACCAGGGGCTGGCCTTCGGACATGATGCAGATTTTTTCTTCCAAACCGAGGCGGGTGGCCTCGATGAGCAAGCGCTCGGGAGGCTCGTGCACAGGTTCGTAACTCAAACGAAAACTGCCGTAATGCATGGGAATGAGCTTTTGCGCCCCCAATTCCTGGAAAGCTTGAATGGCTTGCTCGGGGTTCATGTGGACTTCGCGTCCGCTGGGGGGATCGTAGGCGCCAATGGGGAGGAGGGCGATCTCGACGGGGGTGCGGCGTCCGATCTCGGCGAAACCATCGAAGTAGGCGGTATCGCCACAATGGAAGACGCTGCGGTCGCCGAATTTAATGTGAAATCCGCCAAAGCCACGGTGGGCGTCGTGCAACATTCGCGCCCCCCAGTGGTGGCAGGGGGTGAGACTGATTTCGAGCGGCCCGAAGGTGTAGGTCTCCCAGTAATGAAGTTCGTGGACTTTTTGGAAGCCGAGATCGTGGACGAGGTTGCCGACGGCGAAGGGCACGACGATGGGTTGATCGGCAGCGACAGCGCGCAGGGTGCGGCGGTCGAGGTGATCGAAGTGGGCGTGGGTGACGAGAACGAGGTCGATGCTGGGGAGGTCGTGGAGATGGATGCCGGGATGTTTGATGCGTTTAATGACTTTAAGCCAGCGAGCCCAGTTGGGGTCGATGAGAAGGTTGAATCCGCCGATTTGCACGAGGAACGAGGCGTGCCCGATCCAGGTGATGCCGATTTCGCTGTCGCGCAGGGGGGGGAAATCGACCGGGGTGGGCTGGCCTTCGCGTTTGGCGAGGAGGGTGGGGATGAAGACCTCGGTGAAGAAATTACGTTTGTTCCAGCCTTTGGCGGGGCGCAAGCCGACGTGACGTTTGGCGGCGGGATGAGTTTTTTTGCCAGTTTTAGATTGAACTTTCATGAGGTGCAGCGTGGCTGCCATGGTAAAAAGGGTATTCGCGTTTTCGAGGGGAAGCAATTATTTTGCCGGGAGATGCAGGAAGATAAACAGGAGTTACGTCGAAAGATGCGTGCCGTGCTGGCAGGCTGGTCGGCGGAAGAACGGTGCGGTGCCTCGGAGAAACTGGTGCGGGGGTTCATGGCGTCGGAGATTTGGCAAAAGAGTGGGCGGATTGGTTTATTTGCCGGAAAAGGGGATGAAGTGGAGACGGCATTTTTCTGGCAGGGAGAAGTGGAGGGGCGGAGTCTGGCGTATCCGCGCGTGGAGGGTGGCACGATGGATTTTTTTAAGGTGGAGACGTTGGAGGATTTGACGTTGCCAGAGTCGCACGTCTGGGGGCTGGCAGAACCGGTGGGTGACGAACGGGTGGTGCCCGATCTGGTGCTGGTGCCGGGTCTGGCATTCGACGCCGAGGGCGGGAGACTGGGGCGGGGTGGGGGATTTTACGATGGCTGGCTGGGAGCGCATCCCGAGGTGATGAAAGTGGGAGTGTGCTTCGAGCGTCAAATGGTGGGGCGGGTGCCGATGAATTTGCTGGATGTTCGGATGAATTTTATCGCCACGGAGTCGGGTCTGCGGGTAATGAAATGAGGATGCCCACGTTTCGCACGCCGCCGACCGCACTGACGATTGCCGGGTCGGATAATTCCGCAGGGGCGGGGATACAGGCCGATTTGAAGACGTTTTCGTGTTTTGGGGTGTATGGATTGACCGCGGTGACCTGCATCGTGGCCGAGGTGCCTGGGGCGGTGGTGGCGATTCAGCCGGTGGAACGTTTCATCGTGTCGGAGCAGATCGAGCTGGGGCTGGATTATTTCCTGGTGGGAGCGATTAAAACCGGGATGCTGTATTCGTCGGAAATCATAGAGGCGGTGGTCGGGGTGCTGGAGGAAAAAGCGGCGGAACTGCCGCTGGTGGTGGACCCGGTGATGGTGGCGAGTTCGGGAGATCGTTTGTTACAAAATGAGGCGATTACGTTGTATCGCACGAGTTTGATTCCGCGAGCGACGTTGGTGACTCCAAATCTGGATGAGGCGGCGGTGTTACTAAATGGCAACCCGATTCGCACGGTGGAGGAGATGGCGGAGGCGGGACGCAGGCTGAGCGCGGAGTATGGCACGACGTTTTTGATGAAGGGAGGTCATTTAGCGGGAGGTATGGCGGTGGATTTGTTAGTGGGAAAAGGGGAAATCCGGGAGTATGCGGCTCCCCGCGTCGAGGGTGTGACCACGCATGGGACCGGGTGCAGCTATTCGTCGGCGATCACGGCGTTGTTAGCATTGGGCAAGCCTTTGCCGGAGGCGGTGGAGGGTGCGAAAGAATTTATCACGGCGGCGATTCGCGAATCGTTCCAGTGGACGCGGGCAGATGGTGTGACCACGCTAGCGCTGAATCATTTTGCGCAACGCCGGGAGGAAATGTAATCCGAGGCCTGGGGGAGGGCAGTGAGGCGACTAACCTTCGATGATGTGGATCTCGACTGGCTCGACTTTTACGCCGGTTTTTTCGAGCCAGAGAATGGCGTTGGCGATGTCTTCGCGCAGGCCTTCCACTTCGAGGGACATGATCCCGGCGTCGCCACTGACGGAGGCCTGCCGGATATTGGGGATGAGGTGGAATTGGTGGACCAATTCATAGACGATGGGTTGAGTGACCAGGTCGCCGGGGAAATCGAGCCAGAAGCGTTTTTTTTCCGGCGTTTTTTCGTTGTTAGTATCTTCAGCCATAAGGTTAATGAGGTTCTAGCCTCCCGCGATGGCGGGCACGATGCTGATTTCGTCGCCATCTTTAACTGGGGTGGCATTTTCTTCGAGAAAACGGATGTCTTCGTCGTTGACGTAAATATTGACGAAGCGGCGCACTTTACCGGTCTCGTCGCAGATGCGATCCTTGATACCGGGATAAGTGCTTTCGAGATGATCGAGCAGGGCGTCGATGGTGGCGCCTTCTGCTTGAACGAGTTCCTGGTCGCGGGTAAGCTTGCGAAGTGGGGTGGGGATGCGGATGTGAATGGCCATGGATGAAGTGAAGTTTAGCGTATTGCCAGTTCCTTGCCAATAAGTTCGTCAAATTCGCGCAGACTGGGATTAATGAGTCTCGGGGCGCCGCATTTCCCGGCAATGGCTTCCTGGGTTTTAAGGCCGTGCCCGGTGATGCAGAGAATGGCGCTTTCGCTGGCGGGAATCTTGCCGCTGGCGATGAGTTTGCGGGCGCAGGCGACGGTGACTCCGCCAGCGGTTTCGGCGAAGATGCCTTCGTTTTCGGCGAGGAGTTTGATGCCTTCGACGACTTCCTCGTCGGTGCAATCTTCGGCGGAGCCGCCGGTTTCCTTCATCGAGCGGATGGCGTAGTAACCGTCGGCCGGGGTGCCGATGGCGAGGGATTTGACGATGGTTTTGGGTTCGGCGACGGGTCTGACGATTTCGGAGCCACGTTTCATGGCTTCGGTGATGGGACCGCAGCCGGAGGCTTGGGCGCCGTGGATGGCGAAGGGGGATTCCTCGACGATGCCGAGATGGATGAATTCCTTGTAAGATTTATGGATTTTTGTGAGGAGCGAACCGCTGGCCATGCAGACGACGGTGTGGCGGGGGAGTTTCCAGCCGAGTTGTTCGACGATTTCGAAGCCCATGGTTTTGGAGCCTTCGGCGTAGTAAGGGCGAAGGTTGACGTTAACGAAGCCCCAGCCGTATTTACCTGCGATCTCGGAGCAGAGGCGATTGACTTTATCGTAGGCACCATGGATGCCGATGACGTTGGTGCCGTAAACGAGGGAGCCGAGCACTTTGCCTTGTTCGAGGTCGGCAGGAATGAGGACGTAGCTTTCGAGACCAGCGGCAGCAGCGTTGGCGGCGACGGAGTTGGCCAGATTACCGGTGGAGGCGCAGGCGACGATTTTGAAGCCCAATTCCTTAGCCCGGCTAAGGGCGACCGCGACGACGCGATCTTTGAACGACAGGGTGGGGTAGTTGACGGTGTCGTTTTTAATGTATAACTCTTTAATGCCCAAGGCTTTGGCCAGACGGGGAGCTTTTACCAACGGGGTAAAACCCACTTGGAGTCCGACGGTGGGAAAATCGTCAATGGGCAGCAGTTCCCGGTAACGCCACATGGTTTGGGGGCGGGATTCGATGACTTTGCGGTTGAGCACTTGGCGGATGGCTTCGTAGTCGTAGGCGGCTTCGAGTGGGCCGAAGTCGAATTCGCAAATGTGGATGGCTTGTTTGGGATAGAGACGTCCGCATTCGCGACATTTCAGGTTGGAGAAGTAGGGTGTGTGTGTGGTGGCCATAATTTGTTTCCCGTTCCCAGAGCGGTTTTATCCCGATTGATGCAGAATTGCGGAAGAGAAAAGACGAAAAATCGAAATAGCCAGTTGAGCAGTGACTTTAAGGATTTTTCTCTCATCTTTTCCCGAAAAACTTGCATTTCACGAGCTGGATTTGGCACCCGGTCCTTCCATTTTTTCAGTTTGTGGAGACAAACTTAGAAAAAGAAAGCGGTTGTCGTGACTTCACAGGGCCAGTCCCTCAGTCACTCTGGATAAGAGTCCACCCATGGTAATGCAGAAAAGGAACGCGTCAAAAGGAATTTTCCGGGAAGCGAACATTTGGGCTTTCAATCTCGCGTCGAGTGAATGTCTGGAACGTCCGCTGTGGAACCTCTTTCGATCAGATGCGGCTTAACTGTGTGACGTTTCAGGCCTTCCGCGTTGCTCACCAGCAGACCGGTGGCGAGGGTGATCAGTTCGTCCACACCAGGGTCAATCGTGCTCAGAGGAGGATCTATGTAAGGCGCAAAATCGGAATCGTCATACCCAATCAACGACACGTCTCTGGGTATGCGATAGCCATTTTTTTTCAGAATTTGCAGCATTCCCAAGGCGATACGGTCGTTGAGGGTGAGAATCGCCGTGAATTTGCCACGCGGCAGGGCAAGAAATTTTTCCCCCAGAAGTGTGCCCAACTGGAAATCGTCCTCCGCGTCGCCCAGGAGAAAGCAAAGGTCGGATAGAATTTCCCAGCCCAGCTTTTGGCAGGCGCGCTCGATTCCCTCCAAGCGCTGTTGTCCATAACCGGAACGTTCGTCCACGCCTGCAATGGCGATTTTGCGATGTCCCAGTTGATGAAAATGGTTGAGAGCCGTTTCCATGGCGTAGGATCTGTCGGTGGAGACGTCGAATGGCAGGCCAGGGCGCAGCGGATCGATTCGCACCAGGCGCACCCCGGATTCCGCCAGTCTGCGCAGGGCAGGATCGTCGGGCTGAAGCTGTGAGGCGATCAAAACGATCCCGGCGCAGCGCATGGCGGTGAAACGTTCGATCAAAAGGCGTTCACCTGCCGGCGTTTGCTCCAGAATTTGAAAATCGACACGCATCCCGAGATCCTGCACCGAACGTTGCAGGCGGCTGAGTTTATCGGTGAGAAAATAATCCACCAAATCGGGCAGGCCGACTCCGACCCAGTTCATTTTACCCGAGCGCAAACCGACTCCAAAAACGTTCGGCTCGAAGTTTGAAGCCCGCGCCGCGGCACGTACCCGTTCAGCGGTCTGCGGATTGATTCCATCGTGTCCATTGAGAGCACGCGACACTGTCCAACGCGATAAGCCGAGTTGACGGGCCAGATCAGTGGTCGATCGAATGGAAGGCAAAAGTTTTTTTTTCATTGACGCAGGCGCAGTCTTGATCTAACACGTGTTGGGTAGTCATTCAACCTCCCAACCCGACTTCATCCTTTTCCAGATTATGAAAACTATTCGTTTCGGCGTCATTGGCCTCGGCAGCATGGGCGGCATTCACGCCCAGCAACTCGCACAAGGTCTCGTTCCCCGCGCCACTCTCGCTGCTGTGGCCGATACTGAGGCCGATCTCTCTGCCTACGCTCCGGCCAAACTATTTACCGATAGTGCCGATCTTATTCGCTCCGGCGAAGTCGATGCGGTCCTCGTCGCCACTCCTCACTATTCTCATACCAGCATCGGCATCGATGCTCTGCAACAAGGCTTGCATCTCCTGGTGGAAAAACCCATTTCCGTTCACAAAGCCGACTGCGAGCGCCTCATCGCTGCACACACCGACAAAAAACAGGTCTTTGCAGCCATGTTCAATCAACGCACCGATCCGCATTACACCCGACTGCATCATCTTATCCAGAGTGGTGAACTCGGTGAAATCCGTCGCATCAACTGGATCATCACCAATTGGTTTCGCTCCCAAGCCTACTACAACTCTGGCGGCTGGCGGGCAACCTGGGGAGGCGAGGGCGGCGGGGTGCTTATTAACCAGTGCCCGCATAACCTCGACCTTTTGCAGTGGCTCTTTGGCCTTCCCAAATCCATCCGTGCCTTTGCTTCCCTGGGACGTTATCACGAGATCGAAGTCGAAGACGACGTAACCGCTTACCTCGAATATCCCAACGGAGCCACCGGTATTTTTATCGCCTCCACAGGCGAGGCACCCGGGACCAATCGCCTCGAAATCGCAGCGGAAAATGGCCGCGTCGTGGTGGAAAATGGTCGCATTCTCTGGACACGCAACGAACAGCCTATCACCAAGTTTTCACACACCACCGACCAGCGTTGGACGACACCTCCCACCTGGGAAGTGGAAATCCCGGTCAAGGGTTCTGGCGAGCAACATCTCGGGATCCTGAAAAATTTCGTCGAAGCCATTCTCGATAAAAAACCTCTCATCGCACCGGCGGCGGAAGGCCTTCACTCAGTCGAACTAGCCAATGCCATGCTCTATTCCGCACACACCGGTAAAACCGTCGAACTGCCTCTCAATGCACGTAGCTATGAACTCTTGCTAAAAAGTCGCATTGCCAATTCGCGCTTCAAGAAAAAAGTCGTCAAAAAACACGTTGCACGCGATCTCAGTAACTCTTTCGGTAAAATCTAACCATCCCTACCTCCGATGAAACTCAATCAACTGGCTCTTCAACTTTATACGATGCGCGGTCAATGCCAAACGGCAATCGATCTTGCTTCCACTCTGCGCAAAGTCCGCGAAATCGGCTATCCCGCCATCCAGGTAAGTGGAATAGGCCCGATTCCGGAGGAGGAAATCGTTAGCATCGCACAGGGGGAGGGGCTGGCCATCATTGCCACGCACGAACCTGCCCGGCAAATTCTCAATGAACCTCAACGTGTCATCGAGCGCTTGCAAAAACTGGGAGTCAAATACACCGCCTATCCCTTTCCTGCGGGAGTGGATTTTACCCAGCCAGGTGCAGCTTCAGCACTGGCTCAAAAATTGGACGCGGCAGGCGCTCAACTTGCCGCCGCGGGCCAGGTCTTGTGCTATCACAATCATCATCAGGAGTTTTTCAAGGTGAATGGGAAAACCGTTCTCGAAATCCTTTTTGACGAAACCCATCCGGCTAATTTGCAAGGAGAATTAGATACCTATTGGGTGCAATATGGAGGAGGCGATCCCGTGGCCTGGTGCAAAAAACTAACCCAGCGCCTGCCTTTGTTGCACCTCAAGGATTACCAAGTCGAAGCCGACGGCAAAGTTAACTTTACCGAAATCGGGCAGGGGAATCTCGATTTTCCTGCCATCATCGCAGCCGCCGAGGCTTCGGGCACCGAGTGGTTTATTGTCGAACAGGATAGCACTCCCGGCGATCCCTTCGATTCCATTCGGATAAGCTTCGAGTATATTAACAACCATCTCATCTCAGCTTGATATGACCTCAAATAAAGAGGGCAGTTCCCATGCCCCTATTGGCAAACCATCGCCTGTGGTCGAGCTAGGCGAGTTCGTTTTTGCTGCCACCCATCTCGATCACGGGCATATCTACGGCCAATGCAATGGCCTTACCGAAGCCGGGGGAACTTTGCGTTATGTCTATGATGACAACCCGGATCGTGTGGCAGCATTTCTCAAAGCATTTCCGAAGGCAAAACCGGTGGAACGTTTTGAGGATATAATGGACGATCCAGAGGTGAGATTGGTTGCAGCGGCAGCCGTGCCAAATGAGCGTGGACCACTTGGCGTGCGCGTCATGCAATCTGGCAAGGATTATTTCACCGACAAAACGCCTTTTACCAGTCTGGATCAATTGCAGACTGCGCGCGAGGTCGCGACACAAACGGGGAAAAAATATGCCGTCTATTACAGTGAACGTCTGCACGTCGAGTCTGCCATCTTTGCGGGTCAACTCATTCAGGAAGGTGCCATCGGCAAGGTAGTGGAAGTCGTCGGCTTCGGACCTCATCGCATAGGTGATCCGCTATCGCGTCCCGCCTGGTTTTACGAAAAAGAAAAATACGGCGGCATTCTCTGCGATATAGGGAGCCATCAATTCGAGCAATTTCTTTTTTTTACCGGTGCCACGGATGCAACAGTCCTTTCCGCGACTGTTGCCAATCGAGCCCACCCGGATTATCCCGAACTGGAGGATTTCGGCGAAGCCCATTTGCTGGCTAACAATGGTGCGACCAACTTTATTCGCGTCGATTGGCTTACCCCGCTGGGTTCACGTGTCTGGGGGGATGGACGCACCTTCATCCTCGGCACCAAAGGATACATCGAGCTGCGCAAATATGTTCAATTGGGAAATGACGAGGGCGGGGATCAACTTTATCTGGTCAACGACGATGGCGAACAACACCTCTCGCTGAAAGGCAAGGTGGGGTTCCCATATTTCGGTCAGCTTATTCTCGACTCTCTTAATCGCACGGAAAACGCCATGACGCAGGTCCACGCCTTCAAGGCCGCTGAGCTATGTCTGCTGGCTCAGACCCAGGCGCGACGCATTGTTGGATAAAAACGTTCCCAAAACTAACCCGTAAAATAAAATCTCGGTTAGGAGTGGCCATCTTGGCTTCCGTGTTTCGCATTTTGCGGACCAATTACAAGATTCGGCCATGGCCACCCTGACCGGACATGAGACGACCGTTTTATCACCCCTTATTTTGGTAATGGGTATAATCCGGCAATTTGTAAACTCATGGTTAGTCCAGTAATTCGTAAGCCGGTAAGGTGAGAAAATCTCTCAGTTCCTCCGCTTCGATTAATTGATCGAAAATGCGGGAGGCTTCCTCCAGACGACCACCCGGCGGGAGTTTTGCTAGTTCCTCAGCCTTCAAACCGCGATATAAATCGAGTGTAACCAGCCTTCCATCATCCAGTGTCGCCCCTTTGTGAATCCATTGCCACAGTTGCGAACGGCTGATTTCCGCCGTGGCGGCGTCTTCCATCAGATTATTGATCGCCGCAGCTCCGTTTCCTAACAACCAGGAATTCAAATACTGGATGCCAACCGAGATATTCAGACGAATGCCGTTTTCGGTGACTTTGCCGCCTTCGATTTCAAAATTGCGCAGATCTTTTGCGCTGACTGCGACATCTTCTCGCAGGCGATGTTTTTGATTTGGCGCATCGCCCAAAACTTGATCGAAAACGCTTGTGGCCACGGGAATCAGATCGGGATGGGCCACCCAAGTGCCATCGAATCCCTGGCCTGCCTCGCGCTCTTTATCTTTGGTGACTTGCTCAATGGCCCTGGCTGTGACTTCGGGATCGCGGCGATTGGGGATGAAAGCAGCCATGCCGCCGATGGCATGTGCGCCACGCTTGTGGCAAGTGCGGACTAACAGATCGGTGTATGCCCGCATGAACGGCACCGCCATGGTTACCTGGGCACGATCCGGGAAAAAGAGTCCCGGACGATTTCGCTGGGTCTTGATGGTGCTGAAAATATAATCCCACCGACCAGCGTTAAGACCGGCGGCGTGTTCGCGTAACTCATAAAGAATCTCCTCCATTTGGAACGCGGCGGGAAAGGTTTCGATCAATACCGTAGCTCGAACAGTGCCGCGTGGGATGCCAATTTCTTTCTCGGCAAAGGTAAAGACATCGTTCCAAAGCCTGGCTTCAAGATAGTTTTCCGTTTTGGGTAGATAAAAATAAGGTCCAGTCCCCCGGCGCACACTTTCCGCCGCGTTATGGTAGAAATACAATCCGAAATCCACGAGCGAGCCAGATGCGGGTGCGCCTCGATAGAGCAGATGCTTTTCCTCCAAGTGCCAGCCGCGCGGACGAATCACCAGCGTGGCAATTTCGCTTTTTAATTGATAGGTTTTGCCGTCGGGCTGAATCAACTCAATGGTTTTGCGAACGGCATCTCGCAAGTTGACCTGGCCGACGATTACGTTCTCCCAAGTCGGAGAAGTGGCGTCCTCACAATCGGCCATAAAAACTTTGGCACCGGAGTTAAGGGCATTGATCATCATCTTGCGATCCACCGGGCCGGTGATTTCTGCCCGGCGATCATTGAGGTCGGCAGGAGCGTCCGCGACTTTCCACTCAGAGTTGCGAACATCGGCCGTCTCCGCCGGAAAATCGGGATCGATCCCGGCGTCGAAGCGGCCCTGGGTGACCGAACGCAAGGCCAGCAATTCCGTTCGTTTTGAAAAAAATCGTTCGTGGAGAGCGGTAAGAAAGTCGAGCGCTTCGGGTGTTAGGATCTGGGTTTGTGCGGCGGAAGCAGGTAAATGGGGTGCAAGTTCGAGCGAATTCATTATCGACAATAATGTGCGTAATCTTGCAGGGGAACAAGTGGAAACATTCTCAGGCCATGGAAGGAAGCATTTCCAGGGTTACCTGATACTTCAATTTTTCGCCACGCTGCCAGGAGGTAAACTCGCTCAAGGCATATTCCGCCATGCGCACCACTTCATCACCTTGGGAACCGGCGATGTGGCTTGATAAAAGCACGTTGCGCAGTGTGTAAAGTGGCGAGTTGGCGACTGGCGGTTCGGGTTCCGTTACATCGAGGAGTGCTGTTAGATCCTGTCGCTGGGTTAAGACATCGATCAATTCCAGTTCGTTGACCGTGGCACCGCGTCCTGTATTGATAAAAACCGCATTGGGACGCATTTTTTCCAGGTGATGACCGCGCAACATGCCAACGGTGTCAGGAATGTTAGCCAGGTGATTGCTAACGACAAAACCTTCTTGAAACGCTTGGTCGAGAGAAACCTTGCGCACACCGAAGACAGCGGCATTTTCTGCGGTCAGATAAGGATCGAAGACGTTGATTTTGATGTGATAGGCGGCAAGTAGTTCGATTACTTTGCGACCAATGGCGCCGGCGCCGAGCAAGGAGACGGTTTCTCCAAAGTTACCCGGTCCTCGAAAGGCTGTGCGAGACGCTTCTGGATGGGTGTATTCGCGATTGTTTCGGTAGTAACCTTTCATCCCCAGAACGATGGCTGCCACTGTAAACTCGGCCACCGGAATGGCGTTGGCCTGCCAGGCACTGCTGAGCAAAATCCCTTTTTTAAGCAGTGGCTCGCCGAATTGTCGGACACTTCCTGCGGCATAAAAAACAGCTTTCAAGCGGGGCAATCCCGCTAATTGTTTTTCGCTCAGTGCTGGCATTCCCCAAGTTGCAAACAAGACATCTACGTGGCTTAAAACAGTTAGATTTTCCTCAGTTAGCTCTTCATTTAAAACCTGCGGGTGCAAGAGGGTCATTCCTGCAATGCGTTCCTTGATCTGATCTGGATACACTTTGTGAACGACAGACGGAAGACCGATGATAGCGGAATTCAAACGGGAATGTGACACTAGATCGATTTAGGATTTTAGAGGTGTTAATAACTCGACGGCGCGTTTTTTGGCGGTTTGCGCTTCTGCGAGAACTTCCGGCAGGAAAAATTCCTCCGCTGGTTTAATCCCCGAAGCTACGAACTCGATCGATGCATCAGCGGGGTGGCTGGTGAGAAATTCCTCCCAGGGTATGACGCCGGAGAAAATTTCAGTGAACTTACCTTGGGCATCACGATTTTGCAAATGATAGTGACGGATCCAAGGGGATTGCATCTCAAATTGAAGACGGGCTGCCGCAGGCTCAAATACGATGGGTTGCCAAAGTAATCCGACATTATTTTTGCCGAGATTTTTTACAATTTCCACGATTAACTCTGGTTCATCGGCAAATGAATTGTTGTGTGTCTCCAACAAAAAATCGATCTCTGGCAGGTCATCGGCCAGTCCGCCAAGGCGGTCACAAAACACTTTGACCGATTCCTCGTCGTCAGGATGTTTTTTTTCACCAGGAAACAAGCGCACGGCCCGGAACTCTCCATCCTCCACCGCAGATTTGAGCGTTTCAAGATATGCTGTTTCTTCCTCACATTCTAAAATGTGAAGGTAAGAACTTAAAACCGGTGCTGTCAAATTCCATTCACCAAGGTGTCTTTTCAAAACCTTAAATCCAACTTGCTTGGCGTGCGGCTCGAATATTTCCAACGTCGAAAAACCAGCTTCCGCAATCGCGGGTAGCAACTCGGGCAGGGGACGAAATATTTTCTGCGGCAACCAGCGCAATGGCTCTAATGCAATGGTGTGTAAATGAACACTTTTGGATGCGGCAGAATTAAAGTTCATCCCGCGAATTTGAACCCAAATCCTCCCTTTCGTAAATTAAAACCTCAGATGAATAATTTTACCGCCTTTATCTGAACTTTTCTTGAAGTCATTCTTCGAGGAGTGTGCCAAATATGGCAGTTTCACCATGGCGCACTGTGACATGCTGTCGCATTAAATGCACGTTTAGTTATTCATGAAAAATGTAAGTCGTTGAGGCACTGGTATTTATGACTACGCAATATTCCAGGCTCAGCTTTTGCTTAAAATGTTCATGCACAATTTATTTACACTAATCATATGGCTAAAATTTTAGGTATCGATCTCGGCACAACCAACTCTTGCATGGCAGTCATGGAAGGTGGCGAACCCGTGGTTCTCGAAAATTCTGAAGGTGCGCGCACCACTCCCTCCATTGTCGCTTTCAGCAAAAGCGGCGAACGCTTGGTAGGTCAGGCCGCCAAACGTCAGGCAGTCACGAACGCGACCAATACTATTTTCTCAGTCAAACGTTTCATGGGCCGCAAGTTTGACGAACTTGGCGATGAAGTAAAACGCGTCCCCTACAAGCTCGTGAAAGCCAGCAATGGCGATGCCCACATCGAAGTCGTGGTCAATGGTGAAAAGAAAACGTTTTCTCCACCCGAAATCTCCGCAATGATCCTCGCCAAGCTCAAGGCGGATGCCGAATCCAAGCTCGGGGAGGCCATTACTGAGGCGGTAATCACCGTCCCGGCCTATTTTAATGACAGCCAGCGTAATGCCACCAAAGATGCGGGCGAAATCGCTGGCCTCAAAGTTCTTCGGATCGTCAACGAACCCACCGCAGCCTCCCTGGCTTACGGTTTGGATAAAAAATCTGACGAAAAAATTGCCGTTTACGATCTCGGCGGCGGCACCTTCGACATCTCCGTGCTGGAAATCGGTGACGGTGTTTTTGAGGTCAAAGCCACCAACGGCGACACCCATCTGGGAGGTGACGACTGGGACAATGCGGTCATGGATTCCATCATCGCCGAATTCAAAACCGACTCCGGCATTGATCTTTCCAAGCAGCCGGATGCTGTGCAGCGCATTAAGGAAGAAGCCGAAAAAGCCAAGATTGCGCTTTCTTCCTCCCAACAATACGACATCAATCTGCCATTCATCACCGCCGATGCCTCCGGCCCCAAGCACATCCAGAAGACACTCACCCGGGCTCGTCTCGAACAACTTACCGACAGCCTTTTCGAGCGCACCCTCAAGCCAGTTCGCGACTGTCTCGCCGATGCCAAGCTAACTGCCAGCGATATCCAGGAACTGGTGCTCGTCGGTGGCATGACCCGCATGCCCAAAGTCATCGAGACCGCTCGCAAGCTCGTTAGCAAAGAGCCGCACAAAGGGGTCAACCCCGACGAAGTGGTCGCCATCGGAGCAGCCATTCAGGGTGGCGTCCTTAAAGGCGATGTCAAAGATGTTCTTTTACTCGACGTTACCCCGCTCACTCTTGCCATCGAAACTGCAGGCGGTGTGGCCACTGCGATGATTCCTCGCAACACCACCATCCCGACCCGTAAATCGCAGACTTTTTCCACTTACAGCGACAACCAGCCCGGCGTGGAAATCAAAGTCCTCCAAGGCGAACGTCCCTTGAGTCGCGACAATAAAAACCTCGGCACTTTCCACCTCGACGGCATTCCCCCGGCCCCGCGTGGCACGCCGCAGATCGAAGTCACCTTCGACATCGACGCCAACGGTATTCTTCACGTCTCGGCCAAAGATCTTGGCACCGGCAAGGAACAAAAAATCTCGATCACCGGTTCCAGCGGACTCGATAAAAGCGAAGTCGAACGCCTCCGCAAAGAAGCCGAATTGCACGCGGCGGAAGACGCCAAAGCCAAGGAATCCATTGAGATCCGCAACAACGCCGATTCTCTTGCTTACCAATGCGAGAAACAGCTCAAAGATCTCGGCGACAAACTGCCTGGCGACAAAAAAGAAGGCATCGAAAAAGCCATTGTCGATGTGCGCGAAGCTCTTAAGGGTGACGATATCGACGCGATTAAATCTGCCCACGGCAGACTTGAAACACTTTTCCAGGAAGTGAGTGCCGACCTCTACAAACAGGCCTCCGCCGCAGGTGCCACCCCACAATCCGACGCTCCAGAATCTGAACCCACGGCAAAATCCGCCGATGACAACGTCGTCGATGCCGAATTTGAAGTCGTGGAGGAAGACAAGAAGAAATAATTTTTCTAACAAGTGCGGCTCGGGCTTTGTGTCCAATCTGCTCTTGTTGGCAAACCAACAAACAACAACCAAAACACGGAAAAAACACATCCTAGTATGGCAATCAACGTAAAACCACTCGGCGACCGCGTCATCGTGCAGCCGCTCGAAGAAAAAGAAGTTCAAAAAGGTGGAATCATCATCCCCGATTCCGCTAAAGAAAAACCACAAGAAGGCACTGTCGTCGCCATTGGCACCGGCAAAACCAACGAAAACGGTATCAAAAACGAATTCACCGTTGCTGTCGGCAACAAGGTGCTCATCAGCAAATACGGCGGCACCGAGATTAAAATCGACGGCGAGCCTTATCTCATCATGCGCGAGGACGACATTCTCGGCATCGTCGGTTAATCAATCAACAAATCATCAATCCCAACTTATAATACATAAACATTATGGCAGCTAAACAACTCCAATTCGACGAAGCCGCCCGCCACGCACTCCTGCGCGGTGTGGAAAAGCTCGCAAAAGCCGTCAAAGCCACTCTCGGGCCCAGCGGACGCAACGTCATCCTCGATAAAAAATTCGGCAGCCCCACCATCACCAAAGACGGTGTCACGGTCGCCAAGGAAATCGAACTCGAAGATCCTTACGAAAACATCGGTGCCCAACTCGTTCGCGAAGTCGCGAGCAAGACCAGCGACATCGCCGGTGACGGCACCACTACGGCCACCGTTCTCGCCGAAGCCATCTACAAAGAAGGTCTCAAGAATGTTACCGCCGGCGCCAACCCGACCTCGCTCCAACGCGGCATCAACAAAGCAGTTGCAGCCATCGTAGCCGAACTGGCCAACATCTCCGTCAAGGTCACCGACCGTAAAGAGATCGCCCAGGTCGCCACTGTCTCCGCCAACTGGGATACCAACATTGGCGAAATCATCGCCGATGCCATGGATAAAGTCGGCAAAGACGGCACCATCACGGTCGAAGAAGCCAAATCCATCGAAACCACTCTCGACGTCGTCGAAGGGATGCAATTCGATAAAGGTTACCTCTCGCCCTATTTCGTCACCAACTCCGAGTCCATGGAAGTCTCCTTGGAAAATGCTTACATCCTCATTTACGAGAAGAAAATCAGCAGCTTGAAAGACTTGCTCCCGATCCTCGAAAAAGTGGCCAAAACCGGTCGTCCTCTGCTCATCATTGCTGAAGACGTCGAAGGCGAAGCACTGGCCACCCTCGTGGTCAACAAGCTTCGTGGCACCTTGCAGATTGCCGCCGTTAAAGCCCCCGGCTTCGGCGACCGTCGTAAAGCCATCCTCGAAGACATCGCCATCCTTACCGGTGGCCGTTGCATCACCGAAGACCTTGGCATCAAGCTCGAAAGCATCACCATCGAAGACCTCGGTAAAGCGAAGCACATCACCATCGACAAGGAAAACACCACCATCATCGAAGGCGAAGGCACCACTGCCGACATCCAGGGTCGTGTGGGTCAAATCCGCCGTCAAATCGAAGAAACCACCAGCGATTACGATAGTGAGAAGCTCCAGGAGCGTCTCGCCAAACTCGCTGGCGGCGTAGCCGTGATCAACGTCGGTGCAGCCACCGAAACCGAGATGAAAGAGAAAAAAGCCCGCGTTGAAGACGCCCTCCACGCCACCCGTGCAGCCGTGGAAGAAGGTATCGTCCCCGGCGGCGGTGTCGCTCTCATCCGCGCTCAAAAAGTCCTCGACGGTCTTAAATTGACTGGCGACGAAGAAATCGGTCTGCAAATCATTCGCCGCGCCATCGAAGCCCCGCTTCGTCAGCTCGCCGATAACGCAGGCCAGGAAGGCGCGCTCATCGTGGCCGAAGTCAAAAAACGCACTGGCAACGAAGGTTACAATGTCGCCACCGGCGAATACGTGGACCTCGTGAAAGCTGGCGTCGTTGACCCGACCAAAGTCACTCGTTCCGCGCTGCAACATGCATCGTCGATCAGCGGCTTGCTCCTCACCACCGAAGCCATCATCACCGAGTTGCCATCGAAAGAATCTGGCCCCTCGATGCCTTCAGGCGGCGGCGGCGGCATGGGCGGCATGGACTACTAAGTCCAGCCCTTCATTTAGCCAAGCTAACTAGAAACTTCAACATCAGCCGGATTCCGCAAGGAGTCCGGCTGTTTTGTTGTTCTTATCGAAGGAAAACCTTTGGAAACTGTAAGCGGCTGAATCTGTTTTGAGAATCGGTTTAAGCCTTCAGAATTCTGGGATTATCCTCCGAGATCGAGTCTCATGGATTGTTGCTTGATTCCTTATAAAGAATCGGTATTTTCACCATCCGCACAAAGCCAGGGTAGCTCAGTGGTAGAGCAGGGGACTCATAAGCCCTTGGTCGGGAGTTCAATTCTCCCCCCTGGCATTTCCTTTCCTTCATAGAAGAGAACAAACATCGGTGAACGTCCTTGATGGTCATCCTTGCCGAAAGAGTGGTGGAAAGACGGCGGCGGACAAACGAGCGGAAACTTTGGATTTTTGCAGAACGATAAGAATCGCCGAAAATAACGCGAAAGCCGGCACGCATATCGCCACCGCCCTCGAATTGGGTGCGAAAGAATTGACACCCAGCAAAGCGCACTCGCCCAAGCCGTGGGCTTGAAGGTGAAACCGATCAAGCGTGATGCCGGATTTTTCTACCGTAAAGAGCCCGTCGCTGCCAGCCTGCGCGGAGGCTTGTCTATTTTCCGTTATGAACACCCCACCGACGAAGGCGTCCCCAACGCCGCCATACGACCTTGCCAAACCTCCCCGAATGCCCCTAAATTAAGCAGCAAGACATGACGACCCCCAGACATGACGCCCCTGTTTCCCAATAGTGACAAGAAACACCCGCTTCCACTTATTGAGTTATCAATATCAGAGGCGCAGCCCTTATGCTCGCGTGAACCCAAAACAAATGGATAATCATTCTACACGAACAGCCCCGGTCTTCCTCGCGAATACGTTACTCAAGGCCAAGAAATAAATAAGCTCAAAAAGTGGGCTAATTAATCCCCCTGTCGGAAACCCTGAACCAGAAATTTCATCTACAGCAATGACGCCGCAAAATATTTTAACACCGGAACTTAAGCAACGATATGAGGCGGTGCGAAATCTTCTTCAAGATTCCATAAACCTGGCCACGCAATGTGGGCAAAGCGAGACTGGCGAATTCGCGCAAACACTTAACGATCGGCTGGCGCATTTACAATCGGCGGCACTATTTGTGGTTGTGGGTGAAGTCAAGGCTGGCAAAAGCAGTTTTATTAATGCCCTCCTAGGCGAGGAAGTTTGTGAAGTAGCGCCAGATCCGTGCACAGCAGTGATTCAGGAATTGGTCTATGGAGAAGTTCGAGAGACAACCCGATTAGGTGATTATTGGGAAAGGGTGCGGCTCCCCAAACTCGTTTTAAAGGAAATAACGATCGTCGATACTCCAGGAACCAATTCAGTGATCGAAAATCACCAAACCATTACCGAGAACTACATTCCAAAATGCGATCTGGTTATCTTCGTTTTTTATGCCCCTAATCCTCATACTCGTTCAGCAAGAGATCTTCTAGCTTTGGTTAACAAGGCATGGCATCGAAAGACCGTTTTTGTCCTGCAACAAACGGATCGCGCGACCCAACACGAACTGGCAATAAACCGGGAGAGTGTGAAGCAGTATGCGCGGGAGCTGAGTATTCCAAACCAAATGATCTTTCCCGTCTCTGCCAGACGTGAACAAGAAGGGATGGCCGACAGTGGATTTCCTGAGTTTCGTGATTTCTTACGTAAAGCTGTGGAAAGCGGTGATGCGTGGCGGATGAAAATGGAAGGAACACGCGGAACGGTGAGGACCATTTTGAGCAGGATGCTTTCCAAACTTGGAATGGAACAAGCAGTCATTGTAGAAGATCAGGCATTTTACCAAGAGTTGCTTGGCAAGGTTAAGACACGCCGGGAGAAAGCCGCATCATTGCAACGACTTGTCGTCGTCAGCCTTTGTGCCACATACGACAGGCTCGCCAGACGTTTGGAAGAGGAATTTGCGGAAGGACTTGGAATAGGGAACGTCTTGAGAAGATCGATTCCTTTCATACGGGATAAAGACATCAAGACATGGCTGAAAGAATTGCAGGCCAAGTTCGAAGATTCTGCCAGGAAAGAAATTGAAGAGGCATCCCATCGCGAGTCCCAGACTCTTTCTAGCGAGATGCAGGCTATGCTAGATGAATTAACCCAAAGCATTTCGCAAAAATCGGAGCGTAACAAGGAAGCCGGTTCTTTTTTACAAGCAACCCATCATTCCGACATTCTTGAGCAACTAAAATCCAAGTTGGAGAGTTTGCGTGTCGCCGATATCGTGGGCGACAAAGGCTTGCAAGCTTCGGAAATGGGGGGGCTTGCCTTGGCTGGCGGAGGACTTGCAGCACTTGGGGGAATAATCGCGGTTTTTTTTAAAGCGATATGGATCGATATTACCGGCGGAATAATCACGGCCATTGGGGCACTGCTGGTTGCTTTTACATTACTCTGGAAAAGATCAGGTATTTTAAAGGAATTTGCCGGGAAAATGCAAAGTTCACGCGACGAATTTCGGGTGCGTCTGGATGAGGAAATTACCAAGATGTTTGACCGTTTGTTTTTTGAGGTTTCCCACGCCCTGAATGAACCCTTGAAACGCCTCGATGAAGAAAAGACTCGTTTAGAACCCCTTGTTTGTGAGGCAGTTAGGATTACCGAAGCAGAAAAACAGCTAAACTAATAAAGGGAGCGACTCCAGGAAATTGCCAACCGAACTCAAAAAACAGATGCATGACTTAGAAAAGCAGGCCGATCTGAGCACTGCGCCGCCAATACAAACTCGACTTCATCGGGACAAATTATCCATGTTGATTCTTTGAGGGCTTGGCTCCCCGGTTTTTGCAACCCGTGCTGGTGCGGAACATTTGGTGAATTCGCTAGTTCATCGTCGCGAGCAACGCGGAACGGAGGGGCGAGAGTAGTTGATGAATAACTTGCCTATTTCTGAAGTCGGTTTCCGACGATCAGCGATAGACTTCCCGGCGATTCCCGATCTGCACGACGAGAACCACGAGCACAGCATCTTGAATTTCATAGACAATCCGATAATCACCCACCCGCATCCGGTATAGACGCCACCTTGCATCTTGAGGCAACCAAGCGTCGCAAGCCGGAAATGGAAATATCGTTCCATCAAAATACCCGGAGTTTTCAATTTCTGAGGTTTTCTATTGCGGTTGGCTCGATTGTTGCGTTTATTGCGTTTATGAGCACACCACAGCAAACCCGTCGTTCGGGTCGATTCGATCCGTCCGAAATATCCGACACTGAAATGGAATCGGTGCAGGTTTTTTTGGATCAACTTCTGAACGAGCAGGCCCTGCCTGCGCTCGTAGATGAGCATGATAACAGGTTAGAGATTCCGAGACCTATTTACGATATACTTATTGTTGTCGCATCTGCCATGCGGGAAGGCCAAGTAATTTCACTGGTTCCAGAACGGCAAGAACTGACGACGCAGGCAGCCGCCAACCTACTAGGAATGTCCCGGCCCCACTTGATTAAACTTTTAGAATCCAACGCACTCCCCCATCACTTTGTAGGCTCACACCGGCGTATTCTCATGAAAGATGTGGTTTCATTCCAAAAAGACCGCGACGCGGCACGGCGCACGGCCCTTGATGATTTGACCAGGAAAATTCACGCCGCAGGAAAGTATTAAGATGAATGCGGATTTCCCGGTCGTCCTTGATGCTTGTGTGCTCGCTAACCAGCGAGTCACAGACCTGTTATTAAGGCTGTCCGAGACACCGCGTCTTTTTTTGCCGAAGTGGAGTGGGCGGATATTAGACGAAGTGGACAAAACATTGGTGGAGAAGCTGGGATGGCCGGACTCACTTGCTGCTTAACGAAGACAGCAGATGACGAATCATTTTGGGGAGGCTCTTGTCGAAGGGTTTGAACCTATTGAATCCTGTTTGGAGAATGATCCAAAAGATCGGCATGTCCTTGCAGCAGCGATTTCCGCGAAATGCGAAATCATTGTCACATTCAATTTGAAGCACTTTCCGGCGGATGTTTTGAATCCATGGGGAATTGAGGCTCATCATCCCTCGAAATTTTTGGAAAGCCTTTATTCACTGAACCAGGGCTTGGTTGTTCAGAGGCTCAACGACATTGGCGCGGTCTTAGAAAAGACGACGGCGGGAGTAATTAGCGAGCTATCTGTTCACGTTCGACCGTTCGCCATTCAAGTGGCTACTGACATCGGCTTTGAGGTGTAACTGGTATTGGACAGTGGGAGTCCGGCTCTGCCGCCCGGTATTTTCTCGCCTTTCTCGCCAAATCAAGCGTGTATGGCATCCAATCTCGCTTTTACTTGTTCCCAAGGGATTGGTTTTTCCCCGTCTGCCAGTGCTTCACGGGCGGCGGCGAGATCTTCTGCCTCCTCACGCGCTTCCAAATCGGCAAGATCTTCGATCAAAGAAATAACCCGGCTGACCCTTTCTACAGAAAGAGTCTGCATCATTGCGTAGGCATCGGCGACGGCAATCATTCACGCAAAATCTCACAAAACAGGGAACCCGTCAATCACCCGAAAAGATATCTGCGGACGTCCTGAAGAATCCCTGATCTTTACGTCGATTTATAATGGACGCTGACGGTGCGGAAGACGTTTTGGCCTTTTTCGACCGAGAAATAGAAGAGTTGCAACGATCCACTGGTCAATTGCCATTGATAACCTACGACGACTTCGGTAATTTCCGCCCCCGGGGTTTTTTGGCGGGCAATGAGGGTGCCAGGTCCGTAAAGCTGTTCGATTTTTCCCCGCACCTCGCCCAAAAAGGCGTCGTAACGGGCCACATCCCAGGTGGCGTCCTCGTATTGCAGTTCGATTTCGACGAGAGATTTTTCGCTAAAATAAAACAGGGTTCGACGCAGGCGCGGTTGCAGCAAGCCTTCGACGGTCCAGACATCGCGTTCGGCGCGCTGGCCTTTTTCGACGACTTTAGCACCAGCTCCCTTGAGCAGATCTTCGAGTTTAGCCGGGGTCTCGCCCCAGGAAAGGCCGAAAGGGGGACGCACTTCGGAGGCTGACGAGGGCAGGATCGTCGCCAGCAAAATTAAAAAAAACAAGATCCGAAACTTCATATAAGAGGGGCACAGTAAAGATGAGGGAACGGAGAACGTCAAACACGGTAAATTCTTCCCGTTGGCGCTGATTTTACCGGGAGCTGATCGACGATTCCATTTTATCGGTGGAGCGGTATCGACAAGCGCGGTGATCCCGGAAATAGTCGCGCGAACGTTTTGCCATGTCCTTGATCGATTCGACCTCCCATTCTGCCTCTCGCTGGAAGCAGTGGGCGGGATTGCTGGCGCGTTTTCTCTCGGGGGAAATGGTGATCCAGGTGATCAGTTTTGCGACGGGCGTTTTTTTGTTTCAACATTTTACAAAAAGCGAGGCGGCTTATTACAACCTGGCTAATTCGATGCTGGGGATGATGGTGTTGCTTTCGGATAACGGGATCGGGGCGGGCATTTATGCCATCGGAGGAAAGGTATGGCAGGATCGACGCCGGTTTGGTGAATTGATCAATACCGCGCTGCAATTGCGGCGCACGCTGACGATTATTACCATGGTGGTGATTGCACCGTTCACCTGGTGGCTTCTGGTGCACAACGGTTGTTCGCCGACTCATGCGGCCATGATCACATTGTTGGTGTTAATCGGGACACATTATCAGATTTTGGGGTCCATCCTGGGGGAGGTGCCGAAGTTGCATTTGCAGGCGGTGCGTTTCCAGAAGCTGAATGTCTGGGTGGCTTTGATCCGATTGGGTTTGCTCGGGGTGGCGTGGTTGACGTGGTTGAGTGCGCTGACGGCGTTGGTGGCAAATTTACTGGGATCGATTTTTCAGACGCGGGTGTTGAAAAAATGGGTGCCCCCACTGGCCGATCCCGAGGCGATGCCGCATGGGGAGGACAGACGAATAATGATCGGGCTGATGAAGCGGCAATTGCCGAGTTCGATTTATTTTTGCTTGAGCGGACAGGTGAGTCTGTTTTTGATATCGATCACGGGAAACGTGAGTGCGGTGGCGGATGTGGCGGCGTTATCGGCGTTATCGCGGATTTTTTCGGTGGTGGCAGCAGTGTTGAGCACGATTATTTTGCCGCGCTTTTCCCATTTGCAAAAAGCGGGGGTCATCTGGGTGCGTTACCTGCAAATCCTGGGTTTATTTGTGGTGATGGGTCTGGGAATGTGCGCGGTGGCGGCGATGTTTCCGCATCAATTGCTCTTTCTGGTGGGAAAAAATTACTATCATCTCGAAAACGAGGTGCTCCTGATGGTGGGCGGCTCGGTGTTGGGCGTGGTATCGGGGTCGCTTTTTGCCCTTAACACAGTCCGGGGCTGGATTATTTCGCCCTGGCTGCACATCCCGGTGTCGATCTCCACGCAGGCCTTGCTGATTTTTTTACTACCGGTGAACACGGTGTCGGGCGTGCTCTGGCTGGGGTTGCTGAGTCATATCCCAGCCTTTGCGATGAATTTCTGGCAGACGCAACACGAGGTGCGGAAGCAGCGCAAAGCGGAGGCGATCAATCCGCTGGTTTGACCATGACGACGATGATCAACTGGCCATTGCCATAAAGGGGACCGCGAATAAAGAGCGGACTATCGGGGCCGAGTTTGGCGACGGTTTGGACCAGTTCTTTTTTATTTTGAAAAAGCTGGAGGGCGACCTTGTAATTCGAGTCGGAGGTGGGTTGAACGAAGGTGCGAACGGAAAATCTTTTGCCTGGGATGAGCCATTGTTCGCTGCTGTCTTTAAAGCGGCGCGTGCTCTGGCCGAGGGCTTTAAAATAGCGGTAGCCAAAGATCTTGGTGAGTTGGGTTTGGTAAGGCAGCAATTCCTCCGGGATGGGATCGGTGAGAGGTTGATTGGTGGCAAAAAGGAGTGAACCCCAGAGTTGTTCTCCAGCGGCGCACAAAGGGGAGGTGCCGGTCGCAAGCACAACCAGCAGGAGGAGAAAAAAACGGCTGCCTGTGAATCTATTGCGCATTGGCCGGAACGTAATCGAGACCGTCGAGCCAGACGACAGAAATTTCTTTTTGTTCCTGGGCCGAGTGCGATTTAAGAGCGGTGGCCGAGATGCGTGGGTCGGCACTGCGGGCGCTGATGACTTGGGCGATGTAAGCGGATTGACTATGCGATTCGGATTTTTTTGGGATGACGGCGAGGAAAAGCACGATGGCGGTGACGGTGGAGAAACCGCCCATCCAGAAGAGTTTGGGAATGGTGAACCAAGGCCTGTGTCCGGCGGGAGCAGGGGACGTGTCGCGGATTTGTTCGAGAATACGATGATTAAAAAAATCGGGATTTTCGAGCTGCGGAGCGATGGAATGCGTTTGGAAAAAAGTGTGGAATTCCGATAACCCGGCACGGGTCTGCGCAAGGTCGGGAGTATCCCCTTTTTCGGCCAGTTCAAGCTCGAAGGCGGCGAGGGTATCGCCGGTGAGCTGACCGTCGATCCAGGCGGTGTAACGTTCTTCAAATGTTTTCATAAAGGTCTTTCAGTTGCGCCTGCATTTTTTTGCGGGCATAAAACAGGCGCGACATCACGGTGCCGATTTCGCAGCCGACTGCTTCGGCGATTTCGTGATACTGCAAACCGTCGATCTCTTTCATGACGAGAACGGCGCGGTGTTCCGGGGAAAGTTTTTCCATGGCCTCGCTGATGCGGCTGCCGATTTCTTTCTGACGAATGTTTTCATCGGGCGACGCCGTGCCGCCGGGGACAGTCCGGGCGCGCACGTCGATCCCTTGCAAGCCGGCGAGGGAATCGTCAAATTCGGTCTCGCTACGTCCTTGTTTTTTGCGCAGGGCATCGATGGTGACATTGCTGACAATACGATAGATCCAGGTGTAAAAAGAGGAGTCACCTCGAAACCGATGGATCGATTTCCAGGCACGCACGAAGGCATCCTGGGCGAGATCCCAGGCGTCCTGTTCGTTGCGTGTCATTTGATAAGCCATGGCGTAAATGCGTTGTCGATAGCGCGTCACCAATTCGTTGAACGCCTCCATGTCGCCCGCCTGGGAACGACGCACCAGCTCAGCATCGGCTGTGGCTGGTGGCTCATCGGTGGTGTGAATCGGATCGGTCTGCACAATTAGGACGCAGAATGCGAAAAGATATTCACAAGGAAACTGATAAAAAATTTATCGCCTGTGCTGGCTCGAAATGGCGGGGCTTCAGGTGCCATGGCGTTTGCGCCATTCCCGGCGCACTTCGCCCATTCTGGAGACAATACCGTCGCGAACTTGAAAGACATATTGAGTGAGAATGCCCGCGCGGGTGTCGTCGATCAATTGATTTTTTTGCAACTCCAGCAAGGCATCGAGGGAGACGGTGATGGCGCGGAGGGCGCGTTTTAGGTAGGCAATGGTCATGCCGATTTCGTCGAGGTCATCATCGGAGAGGGCGGCGGCAAGTTTGGCACAGCCGATGGCGGAATGGGTGGCCATTTTGATGGCGACGGGATGATTTTGCAGGGCTGGATTTTCGTTAAGGGCGACGGCAAGTTCGCTGCTGAGTTCGAGGCAGGCGCGATAAAGTGGGTCGGATTCGAAGGAGTCGAAAGCGGCTTGTTCCTCCTCGATCTCGGCCTCGGCTTCGCCAATGGTCTCGGCATCGAGAAAGAGTTCGGCTTCATCGGCCCAATCGATCCCTTGCTCGTCGATGAGATGAGTCCAGCCCATTTCTTTGGCGATGATTTGATCGCGTTGGGGATCGTCGAGATATTTTTCCAGCAATTCCATGTAGCGTTCTGTGCGTCGATCCTGATCCTGCATGAAACGCTCCCAATCATATTCATCCCAAATTTTATCAGGTTCGTCGTCGGACATGACCCAGTTTTTATTTCAGAAATGTCGTCTTGGCAAGAAACTGTGAGCGAGCAGTCTCCAGTCCATGCTCCCATTTGCCCTCAACCCAGACTTGCCCTTGCGCCATTCCTCCGTTACTTCACACTTTATCCATGGAAAAAAAACTGTTCCCAGACACTCCGTTTCGCATGGGTTTCGTCCTTTTGCTCGTCGCGGCCATCTCGGCCTTGTTTCTCGCCGTCACGTGGCCTTTTCTAAAGCCGCTCTTCCTGGGAGCGATTCTTTCCAGCCTGTGTAGTCCGCTTTTCAAATTGTTTGTCCGGCTCAGCGGTGGACGTCGTTCCCTCGCTTCCGGACTTACACTCCTCGTTCTTTTTCTCATTGTGGTGGGGCCGGTGAGCGGCTTCCTGGGAGTCGTGATTAATCAGGCCCTCAACGTCTCCAACGACGCCATCCCCTGGGTCAAACAACATCTGCACAACAACGGCGGCTTTGAGCTGCACGACTGGTTGGTGCAACGGTTTCCTCTATTGACGGATTATGTGCCCACCCAGGAAAAAATCATGGAAACGGCCGGCAACATCGCCCAAACCATCGGTGGCGCTCTCGTTGCCGGGGCTACGCAAATGACTGCCGGCACCGCTACGTTTATCCTGAATCTTTTTGTGATGTTTTACGCCATGTTTTTCTTTCTTAAAGACGGCAATTCCATCCTCGAAAAAATCTTTTATTTCATGCCACTGCGGCACGAGGATGAGCTGCGGATGTTGGAACGTTTTACCTCCGTCACACGCGCCACCGTCAAAGGCACCCTGTTCATCGGTCTTATCCAGGGGGGGCTGGCTGGCATCGCTTTCTGGATCGCCGGGATCGGAGGATGGGCTTTTTGGGGAACGATCATGGTTATTCTCTCCATCGTTCCGGGAGTCGGGGCTGCTCTGGTCTGGGTGCCTGCCGTGATTTTCCTCTTTATTTCGGGACAAAATCTCGCTGGCACTTTGCTCGCCATCTGGTGTGCCGCAGTCGTAGGCACGGTGGATAATGTGTTGCGCCCCGCACTGGTGGGCAAGGATGCTAAAATGCCCGATCTACTCATTCTCGTCGGCACCCTGGGCGGACTCTTTTTATTCGGCCCCATCGGCTTCATCATCGGGCCGGTTATTTGCGGCCTTTTCCTCACCGCCTGGGATATCTACGGCACCACTTTTAAATCCATTCTGCCTCCCGTAAAAAAACTTGGCATCACCGAGGTGCCTGTTTTTGCCACTGACCCCACGGAAACCGTTGCCCCGGAGATGCCGGTGGCTCCACTGCTTCCCGTTCCCGCAAAGCCACGCCCCGCCAGGGCTCGCGCTGCGATAAGCAAACGTAAAACCTAATCATCTCCTTTTTTGCGCGCCCGATTAATCATCAATCCCGTCTCTGGCGACGCCGAGCCCAATACAGAAAAAATAGATCGTATCCGTGAAGCACTTGCCGGAGCCAAATTTAGCCTGGAAATCGTGCCGACCACCCCTGAAAACTCGGCCTCCGATCTCGCGCAACAGGCCGTCCGAGACGGCATCGAAAACGTTCTCGTCGGTGGAGGAGATGGCACCGTGGGCGAAGTCGCCCGGGCCTTGGTCAATACCGGCCTCAACCTCGGCCTCATCCCCATCGGCACCTATAACAACGTCGCTCGCAGCCTCTCGATCCCGTCCGAGCTCGAAGACGCCTGTCGCATCATCGTGGAGAATCGCATCCGCACCATCGATGTCGGGCTGGCCAACGATACCCTGCCGTTCTTGGAAGCCGCCGGTGCCGGTCTCGATGCCGCTTTGTTTCCTCTCGGCGAAGAAATTAAAAGCGGACGCTAGCATCGGCTGGTTCAGTTTTTTCGGCTGACATTCCAATATCGCGCCACCCCTTTTCAGATCACATTCGACCGTCCGCTTGGCGAAGCTGTGCCGCCGCATCGTCATCGAAAATACTCCGCCCGCCGGTTGCAACAACGAACCTTGCGCCGACGCGCCCTCTTTGTCGTGGTCGCCAATGGTCCTTACTACGGCAGTGGGTTCACCGTCGCTCCGGGAGCCGTTCTCGATGATGGATTATTCACGGTCGCGATCTACCGCGACTTCAGCAAATGGGAATTGATCCGTCATTTTCAATCTATTTATTTAGGCAAACGACACTACTCCACTAAAATTGAGACCTTTCTCGCTGCGGAAGTGCGTCTCGAAGGAAAACAAAGCATCCCGACGCACATCGATGGGCAACCCATCGGCACGACGCCACTGGTGTTACGCACCCTACCCGCAGCACTGCGAGTCATCGTGCCGGGAGACTCCCAAGTGAAAGCGTGAATTTCCTGACTCTAATTTCGTTTCCCAATCTTCCGCTGGAACAGGATAAAACGTGCTGTTTTAGGCCTTCTTTTTCCGAGTGGGCTTGGCGGGCTTGGCCGGATTTTCTGCGACGGCATTTTTTTTCCGGGCAGGCTTGGCTGTGCGAGGCACCGGGGCATCCAGGCAGGAGCGGACGGCATTGGCCAGTTTGATGGGTGGGTAAGGCTTGGGAAGAAAATTTTCTCCGTCGCGCAGATCGTGCCCCTTGGCGATCAGATCAAGACTGTATCCACTGGTGAAGATGACTTTAAGTTCGGGCCGGGTTTTTAGCATCCGCTCGGCCAGTTGAATGCCGGAGATGGCTTCGGGCATGACGACATCGGTGAGGAGCAGATCGATTTCGTCTTTTTTGGTTGCCCAGATTTTGAGGGCTTCGACCCCGTTGCTGGCACAGACGGTTTTGTAACCTTGTTCCTGTAAAATGGTCTCGACGAGGAGGCGGAGATTCTCCTCATCTTCGACGACAAAGATGGTTTCGGTGCCGCGCGGAGCCACGGTTGAGGCGGCGGGTTTGAGTTCGATTTTTTCCTCTTTGACGAGGCTGGTGGGCAGGTAAATGTGGAAGGTGGAGCCCACACCCGGCGTGCTTTCAACCTCCACCCAGCCGCTGTGTTGCTGGACGATGCCATAGACGGTGGCGAGACCCATGCCGGTGCCTTTGCCGACTTCCTTGGTGGTAAAGAAAGGCTCAAAAATATGTTCGCGAGTGGCAGCGTCCATGCCTGTGCCGGTATCGGTGACGGTGAGACGCACAAAATGTCCGGCTTGAGAACCGGGGTGCTGCCGTTGATAGGCGGCGGTGATTTTGACGGTCGAAGTGCTGATAATGAGATCGCCCCCCTCGGGCATGGCGTCGCGGGCGTTGACGACGAGATTCATGATCACCTGCTCCAGGCTGCCATGGTCGGCGTGGATGGAGGGGACGGAGGAATCCAGGGCGGTTTTAAGCCGGATGTGTTCTCCGATGAGACGTTGGAGCATGGAAAGCAGGCCGCTGACAGAATCGTTGAGATTGAGGCTGCGGAGTTGCATGATTTGTTTGCGGCTGAAGGCCAGTAGTTGGCGTGTGAGGGTGGCGGCACGATCAGCGGCGGTGGAAATTTGCTCGAGCGAGGTGCGCGCGTTGGGGGTAAGTCCCTGGGCGAGCAGGCAAAGACTGGCGTGGCCCTGGATGACGGTAAGGATGTTGTTAAAATCGTGGGCGACACCCGCTGCAAGCTGGCCGACGGCTTCCATTTTTTGGGCTTGACGGAGTTGATCTTCGAGGCGGAGACGCTCGGAAAGATCCTGCCAGATGAGGATGGCGTAATGTTCGTCGCCAAGGGAAAATGTCTCGGCAGAGACAAGGGTCTTGCGGGATTGACCGTTTTTCTCGGCGACAAGCAGTTCGAGGTTGCTAATGGAGATGCCATCCTGGATCCGGGTGCGCAGGGAGTCGGGCGTGCCGGGGTCGGGCCAGAGGGCGAAATCGGCGGAGGTCTGATCGATGACTTCTTCGCGGGAGCGCTGGATCATGGCAAGGAAGGCGTCGTTGCAATCGGCAAAACGATCCCTGCCGAGATGGACGATGGCCATGGGAAAGGGGCTGGCCCGGAAGGCTTTGGAGAAACGTTCCTCGGAGACGCGGAGCGAGGCTTGGACACTCGCTTTCTGGCTCATTTCGTCCTGCAAGCGGAGCAGGGTTTTATTGAGTTCCTGGGTGCGTTTTTCGACCAACTGATCGAGCATTTCCATGCTGAGCCGGGCCTGCTGGGCGAGGGTCCATTTTTTGGTCAGGGCATGGGAAAGTTGGACGACTTCGATATTGTCGAAAGGCTTTTTAAGAATGAGCACACTATCGGCACGTTCGGGGCCACCAGTCATTTCCTCCCAGGAATAATCGGAGTAAGCGGTGCAGATGACGATTTGGATCTCGGGATCGATTTGCCAGATGTGATGCATGGTTTCGACGCCATCCCAGCCTGGAGGCATGCGGATATCGACAAAAGCCAGGGCGTAAGGACGGCCTTCGGCGAGCGCTTGTTGCACCATGGCGTAGCCTTCCTTGCCCTGGTGGGCGGAGGCGAGTTCGAAGGCGGGCAACTTGGCGACGGCGCGCGGGGCGGGAGCGGAATCATCGCCAAAAAGGGAGGCTTCCGCATTGGCCAGCGCAGTGGGGGTGACGCGGGTGCGCCCGAGGATTTTTTGAAAATCGGCGTGGATGGCCGGATTGTCATCAATGATGAGGATGCGGGAGTTGGTCTCTAGAGCAGGAAGGTTCATACAACGTTTTTGCCATTGGTGATGGGCAGTTCGAGAATAAAGACGGCGCCTTTGCCAGGTCCATCACTTTCTGCGATGAGGGAACCACCCATTTCCTGGGCGGCGAGGGCGCCAATGTGCAGACCGAAGCCGTGGCCGTCAGTTTTAGTGGTAAATCCGTGGGAAAAAATACGGGTAAGATTTTCTGGCGCGATGCCGCAGCCTTGGTCGCGAACGGTAATTTTTACCCAGTCGCGTCCTTTGCGGTGAATGCCGACGGTGAGTTTGCGTTCTTTGCGGGGGACAGATTCCATGGCGTTTTTGGCGTTGCGGAAGAGGTTGACGAGGATTTGGAGCACTTTGTGTTTTTCGGCTTGGACGTTGGGCACTGTTTCGTCGATGTCGCGGATGACTTTAAGGCCGGTGCGTGAGAAGGAGGGGGCATTGATCTGGAGCGCGTCCTCGACGAGATCCTTGGGTGCGACGGATTCTTGCATGCCGCTTACCTTGGCATAGCTTTGCTGCATGGAGACGATGTCTTTGATGTGCTCGACGTTTTTACTAAGAATGGCGAGTTCGTTGAAGATATCGACGTGTTCTTCGCTCAGATGCTCGGTAAGGCTGATGAGGTAGGTGGGGAGAAGTTTTCCCTTGGTGTCGGAGGTGATGTATTTGCCGAGGTCGTTGGTATGTTCACGCAGCAGGGTGGTGACTTTGGAAAGGCTGGAGAGCTTGGAGTTTTTAATGAGATCGCTGAGGATATTGGCGGAGACATTTACGCTGTTGAGAACGTTGCCCACGTTATGGAGAACGCCGGTGGCCACCTCGGCCATGCCGGCCTGGCGAGAAATGTCGAGGAGCTGGAGCTGGAGGGTGTCGAGTTCCATTTCGGCTTGTTTCTGCTCGGTGATGTCGAGGAGGAAGCCGTGGGTGTAGCTGACGTTTTTAATCGTGTCGCGGACGATGGCCGATTGATCGCGGAACCAATGGAGGCGTCCGTAACGATCGTAAACGCGGTATTCGCAGATGAATTGGTCGCCGTTGCGATCCATTAGATTGGCTTTGGCGTGGAAGGTTTCGCGGTCGTCGGCGTGCAGTCGATCCTTCCAGATTTTGGCATCTCCGACCCATTCCTGCTGGCTGTAACCGAGGATGGTCTCGATCTGCGGACTTACGTAAAACCATTTGCCGGCTTCGGTGGATTCGGCGTTATAGGTAATGACGGGGAGTTGCTCGACGAGAGCCCGGTATTTGAGTTCGGCGGAGCGGAGATCTTCTTCGATGCGTTTGCGTTCGGCGATTTCGTGTTCTAGGTCCTGAAGTTTTTTATTCAGTTCACCGGGAACTTTTTGCAGGGCGAGATCCTGGTTTTGCACCTCATCGAGCATGCGATTGAATGCATTGGCGAAAGTCCCGATTTCGTCTTTTCCACCGTCTGGTGCACGCAGAGTGTAATCGCGTTTTTCTGTAATCCCACGGGCGATACCGATAAGTTGGAGAAGCGGAGTGGATATGATACCCTGGAATCGCAAGGAAAGGTAAACGGCCAGCACAATGGCAAATCCAAGGATCAAAAGCGTGACGAGGCCCTGATAAAACATGGAGCGATCCCGGGTCGGCTTAAAATCGTAAACCAAATACAAAAAACCGACGGTTTGTCCTCCTGTTTCGAGAGACTTGCGCAAGACTAGATTGGGGCCTTCAAATAGAACGGTCTTTTTTGTTTTGGAGAAAATAGCTGTGAGGTTAATTTCGAGCACTCCGCTCTGGGCCAGCCCTTCGCCTTGGGCGGAATCGATTTGGGCGTATTTGAGATACGGCACTTGGGTCAACGATTGCAAAATAGTGTTGGCGGCCTGGATTTGTCCTTTTTGCAAAAGCGGTGCGGCCTGGTCGGCAACGATTACGGCGATGTTTCGAACCAACTGCGTGGAGGTGGCACGAACGTGAAACCATTCGTAGATAAAAAAACACAAGGCGGCCAGCAAGATGGCAGCAATATTTTCGGCCACGAGCAGGCCGGTAAGTTTTTTGCCAATCGAAATATTTCTGAAAAACCGCATTTCCCTCTATTAAGCAGTTTCAAAGCCAGATGACTTTTGAACAGCTTCAACAGAGCTAAAACCTCGGAATTTTCACAAAACTGTTCAAAATGACGCTCCCCGCAGGCCGCAGTCTCCGCAAAATTGCGATTTACATCAGTTTAATTCGTCTTCCGGCGTCCCGTTTTCGCGACGATCCCAACCCCATTTTAACAAAACCAAAGTCAAAAGGCCCGCACCAATCAATGCATAAGCCAGCGGACGAGCTTTGACATCGGCTATGACGCGTTCCTCGATGGCGACCGCTTGCTCGGCTCCGTGATGCAATTTGTAACGAGCCCGCTTGATCAGGCTGCAAGTATCATTGGCGAAGTGGTCCGCCACTTTTCCACCGGATTTTTGCAGGAAAAACAAGGCGTCGTCGAGGCTTTCGGCGGCGCGTTCAATAAGATGGGTTGAAGGAATTTTCATACGAATGGGATTTTGCGTGCGGAAACAATTGTTTCCAGTTCGTATATCGTTTCGATGCAAACTTCCTGCAACCCACTTTCCTGTTATGGCCGATTTTGATGTGATCGTTGTTGGAGCTGGTCACAACGGATTGATTTCCGCGTGTTACCTTGCCAAAGCTGGCTACCGTGTGCAGGTGGTCGAGCGGCGTCCGATGGTGGGAGGAGCCGTTTGCACCGAGGAAATCATCCCCGGCTATCGCTTCGACGTGGGTTCTTCGGCTCACATTATGTTTAAAAGCACGCCCATCATGGACGAACTGCGGCTGGCCGATTTCGGGTTGGAATACATCGAAATGGATCCCTGGGCCTATTACCCGGCCCAGCATGGCAAACCAGCGATCACCTTTTTTCGTGATGTCGAAAAAACCTGCGCCTCCATCCACGCCGTCTCCCCGGAAGATGCCGTGGCATATCGCAAATTCATCACCCACTGGGCCGAAATCAACGAAGGCGTCTGGGAGGTTTTTCTAAAAACACCCACCCCCGGCAACCTTTTTGGCACCATTTTTAAACGCAACCTCTTCCGCCCTCGCTCGCGTAAACTCTGGAATTCGCTCGACACCACCCGCCAGCTCATGACCAGCTACGGACGGGTCATCGAGGAAAATTTCCGCTCCGAAAACCTCCGGGCCGCGCTGACATGGCTTGCCGCACAATCCGGCCCCGATCCCACGGCCACAGCCACGGGCGATTTTGTCGGCTGGCAGGCCATGATCCATAAACACGGCGCCTGGCGGGCCAGGGGCGGCTCGGGTTCCCTTACCCAGGCACTGGCAAAATGTCTCGTGGCTCACGGTGGCGAAATTCTCCTCGATGCTCCCGTGGAAAAAATAAGTCGGACCAGTGGCAGACTATCTGTTTCTTCCAGCCACGGCACCCACTCCGCCCGGGCTGTCTTGGGAGCGTGCCATGTGCAGACGACTTTTCTCAAGCTGCTCGATCCAGAACTGCTGCCGCCCGACCTGGAACATCGGGTAAAAAACATTCGTGTCGGAAATGGCTTCGGAATGGTCGTGCGCCATGCCGTGTCCGAATTACCCCAGTATGCAGGGGAGGGGGGCGGTGTCCAGCCCTGCCATTCGGCCATGCAATTGCTCTGCCCCACGCAACGTTATCTGGAGTTGGCCCATCGAGATTTTTTGCGGGGCGAACCTCCGCGTGATCCCGCGGTTTTGGCGATGACTTTTTCCGCCATCGATCCGACTTTGGCTCCGCCTGGCAAACACGTTCTTTTTGGCTGGGCCCAATACCATCCTTACGAACTCGATAATGGCGAAAATTGGGACGACATCGCCGAGCGTGAAGCCGATAAAATCTACGAGGTGATCTGCCGTCATGCCCCCAACATGCGCGGCGCTTTGATCGATCGTTTCATCCAGACTCCGCTCGATATCGAACGCCGTCTCGGCTTGCTCCGGGCCAACGTGATGCATGTCGAGATGAGCTTCGACCAAATGTTTGCCTTTCGCCCCTTGCCCGAACTGGCCGGCTACAAGACGCCCATCGCCGGGCTTTATCTCACCGGTGCCAGCACCCATCCGGGAGGCGGCGTCTTCGGAGCCAGCGGACGCAACGCTGCCGCAGTGGTCGAACGTGATTTGCGTAAAAAGAAAATCTAACCCGCCGTGTTCTTAATCGGATCGGGCAAGGGTGGGGGAACAGCAAGGGCGCGAGGGATTTTTTTCCAGTAATAGAAAACCATAAATCCCTGGTAAAGCAGTGATATTAGCAAAACCAGGAAATAAGTGATTCGCATCATCCAGGGGAGCATCCCTTCGATCAATTCAATGTCGTAGCCGGGGAGATGTTCCACCAGCTCCAGCATTTGCGGGGAAAGCAAACTCAATGGCGAATCGGACGGTGAAAGCAGCTTCCACAAACAATAAACGGTAACCACCAAAAGCAAGCCCAACTGCGAACCGGCCAGCCAATGTTTTGCCTCCACTTTGCTTTCTTTCAGCAAGACATAACCTCGCCTTGCCGTAAAACCAAGTGCCGTGAGCATGAAACCCACGAGGAAAGAGGTTGGATCGCGGGAAATGATTCCAAAAAAAAGCCCAGGCAGGCCGATGATCCACAAGCCCAGAATATCGAATGCAGCCAGATTTTTAAGTTTTTGCTGCAAAGCACCCATAACTGATAAAAACCAACCATGGAAAAATCGGGGCGAGAGGATTCGAACCTCCGACCTCCTGGTCCCAAACCAGGCGCTCTACCAA
>JBBRFA010000019.1:0-36838 GCA_038225185.1 Chthoniobacterales bacterium | reverse complement strand
CCACTCACCCCGTGGCGGTGGTTGAAAAAATTTTCCATTCGCAAATGTAAATCTTCGTAAAAACGCTTTTTCATTTGCTCCAGGACGGCAATTTTTTCCGGTCCAGCCATTTTTGCCGCTTCCTGCTCCAACAACAATTTGTCGTGGAAAGCTTTTTCCAATTCTATCAGAGAATTCAGAAACTCGCGCGCCGCCCGGGTGTGCTCCACCCCGCTTAAAAGTGCTTCCTCCAGCGGTTTGTTGCGCGTGACTGCCAGATGATTACCCCTGGCAAGCTCCAACATGTAGCGCCCGTGACTCCCTAAAAACGCTTTGTGATCGGCATCGAAACGCACTTCGTCGCGGTCGAGCAACATATCGTAAGGTCCCGATTTACAGAAAAATTTCACCATCAATGGAATCGTATCGACCAACATGAAAAGCAGGGTCAGCACGATGTAAGTCGTCATGGCAAATTGCCCGCCTTCACTTTTCGCGTCGAACAATCGATGCAAGGCCAGCGTCTGGGTAAGAATATCGCGGCGAGGTTCTGCCCGGAGAGCGATGAGACGGGCTTGCTCGTCCTCGCCGATTCGGGCCAGCTCCAACTGCGTGGAGGCGAGGTCGGCCAGTTGGGAATCGATCTGTTGTTTGATGGTGGCGCGGATTTGATTTTGTTGATCGACGAATTGACCTGCCTGATCCTGCTCCACTTTGCGCCGGAGATCAGCCACGCGGACGGATTCTTCGCGTTGGAGGGCAGCTTGTTCGGCCAACCGGACTTCAAATCCCGCGATGGCTCCCGCCTCGGCTTCGCGAGCCTGGGCTTGCAGCATGCCTTTCTCGGTGGTCTGACGTTCGAGCAGGCTGCCCAGACGTTTGGCTTCCTCCCGACGCCACGCGAGTTGATCGTCCTGGATGGAGCGGGCGCGGGGGCCGAGGCCGAGAATGCCGCTGCGCTGGCCATTGACTTCGCGCTCAAATTCGGACTGCCAGAAAGCGAGTTCCTGCTGGATCTTGGTGTAGGACGGGGTGAGTTCGGCGTTCAGTTTGTCGCTCGCGATGAGGCGTTCCTGAGCCGGATTTGTGGCCTCCGAAATGGCTTTTTTAAGTTCGATCTGCTGCTCAGAAGTCAGCCCGGCAATGGGGGAGCCAGCCTGCTCGGCTTCCACTAAAAATTTGGCGTTAAAGGTATCGTTCCAGCGTTCGCGTTGCAGTTCGACCGCTTTTTCGATCACGGCAATGCGACCGGCAACGATCTCTTTTTTGACACTATAATCGCGGTTTAACTGATCAATTTCTACCTGGCGATCTTTTTCCACCACGACGTTAATGGTGTCGCGAAACAATAGCAAGGTAAGCGGATGCGCAATGGTGGCTCCCATCAATATGGCCACCACGAAACGCAGTAAAAACTGGCCGCCCTTGCGAAAAAAAGAGAGAAACGGACGGTAACTGGCCAGCAAAGCCCGGTCTATGGTGAGGATGATGAACGACCAGACGGCGGCCACGGAATAAATTAGCCAATTGTTCGTGGTGAGCGTGGAAATCGCATAAGCGCTGGCGATGAAAGCAAAAAGGCAGGGCACGAGCACGGTGGCGCCGAAAGCCACGTATTTTCGTTGTTCCCAATTTGGACATTGCTCCAGGGTCTCGGTGCCGGCACCGGAGAGCCAAAAAAAGAGTCGTTTAAAAACAGGGGAACGAGACATAAATAGGGAGGCCGATAACGCGCGGTGGGAATGGAGTAAAGAGCTTGTCTAAGCCACGTTTGCAGAAATGCAAATGCCGTGGCGAATGTGTGGGGCAGAATTGGCGGTTACGACAAGCGGACGCTGCCTCGGGAATAAAATCCCGCGTTGGCTGGCTCCCAATTTTGACCGTCAATCACCAGAATTTGGGGAGGCATGAAACACTCTTTAGTTATTCCCTGGCTCAAGATCTTTGAGGGCCAGGATCTGCTTTTTTTTCGCATCGTAATCCAAACTGTGGAAGCGGCGGATTTCATCGATGCGCCGCACCCCGTTGAGCGTGTCCAGGTAACGCGTGTAAGAGGAGGCCAATTCGGTGGTTTCCAGGTAGCGCCCGCGCAGGTTGGGATCGTGGTAGGCATTGGGCGTCTTCGATTGGAAAAGATGAAACCGCAACCAGCGTCGGTCCATGAGTGAGGTCTTTTGGGTTTTGCGAAAGAATGCCACAAACATGAGCAAAACCAAATATGTATCCACCTGGGCTTGTAATTCCAGGTTGCGGATAAACCCTTCCTCCGCAATGGCCCGCAGCCCCTCTTTAAATTGCAGCGAAGCGTGCAGGGCATGGTTGATCTCCTCGACAAATGCAATGAGGGATTGAATGTTAGCATCGCTAATGCCGGCACGCGGATCGTTTTTTTCCAACTGATCGATCAACCAGCGCGAATAGTAAATGCCGATGTAAAGTCGATTGTCGGCAGTGCGCAGAAATGTTCTGGCTAGTTCACTTAGCTCCACAGCCGTGGCTCCAGCCAGACGGGAGAGCTGATGGCAACGCCGATCATCGATCAGGCAATCCTCCAGGTTGATCCCGACCGCGGCGTAGGTGCGCTCGAAAAGACGTTGGATTTCGCTAAAGAGTGTCATCATAACGAGAGACGCGGGAGATAATGATCGTCACCCAGATTGATGTATTGATCGGCAAGACGATTCAAAGCCAGACGCGCCTCATGAAACCCATCGGCCAGATCGTGGAAAATGGAGGTCAACTCACATTTTCTGGCCAGACTATGATCCGCCGCCACTTTAAAATTGATCCGGCCCATATCCTCGTAATAGCGCACGTTGGGGGCACCTCTTTCGTTTCTACGCCGGACATTCTCGTGGAGAATACCCGAGATAAACAAGGCGTAATTGCCAACATGCGCCCGAATCTGGAAGGTCTGATACTGATCCGCATTTCGTAATGCTAACATAAGATCGGAAAGATAAGTGGTCCCACCACCACCGCAGGGAGAATCCATCTGGCTCGATTTGGCAAAGGCGCTGAGCAGCGATGCCAGATAATCGGAAATCATCCGATCCTTAAGTGCTGTATCTTTTAAGACAGCTCTGGTTAAAACGTAGAAGTAGAGCTGTGGAGAAATAGCCAGATTCCCCAGTCCGCCCAGAACTGCATCGCGTAATCGCTCGTGATCGAGAATACTATCTCGTGTATCGTTATCAGCGAGCAAATCCACGAGGGAAATCGCGCTTTCGGGTGTCTGGGAGAGGGTGCGGACGATGTAACTGAAATCTTCCGCTGTAAAACGTGACCGACAGTTGGCTTGTATCATCGGGTCTTTTCAAAGAGCATCGGGCGTGCCACTATTCGGCACAAATAAAACTTGTCTCATGGCTTCCTCTCCTCCCTCGCCACATTTTTTTGCCATTCTTAGCTGGGGCGGCATCGGCGATACCCTCCGCAACCTTTCCCAGTATCCTCATGCCGCGTTGCATCGCCGGTTTGGCTGGCAACTGCCGGTCGTGCATCAACCCTGGCAGGAAATTGGGTGCCGCGAGGATGCGCTGCCGCCCGGCCCCGCCGCCATCCGCGATTTGGTGGAGCGCTGCCCTTCTCTTACCTGGGGTGGCGTCGGCACTTTGAATCCTCTGGCGAAAAATCTCTCACGGGTCGCCCGGCTGGGCCTTCTCGCGAGCCATCTTGGATCACCGCCGTTATTCCCGATGCAAATTCTCCTGGCTGGGACAGAAAAGGCCGGTCTTCCTAGCTTGAATGACAACTTTAACATCGGTGTGCAAACCCATCTCATGGGGATGCCTTCAAAGATCTGGCCAGTGGAAAAATGGCGTCACTTTCTAGCGTTACTAAGAAATAAATATCCTCACGCCCACATTCATCTCATTGAACCTTCGCCTCGCGCGGAGGAACTTCTCCTGGATGATCGTTTTCATTCCTACAGCCATTATCATCTCGCCCAATCCATCCAGTTGGTGCGGCAAATGAGCTATGTAATCTCGGTGGATTCCTGGGTAAAATATGTGGCGGCATGGGATCGCGTGTCGCAAAGCATTATTATTCCAGATCAACGTGCAGATTATCCGAAGCTCTCCGCCGCGAGCCTGTTAAAGCATGAGTTTGCCACTCTCAAAACCCGGCGCGAAGTGCAACTGATCGGTCTCGACCGTAAGACAAATCAATTAAATCTTCCCACTTTATCCGAGGTCGATCCGGAAAAGCTCTTTTCCTCTTTGGAGAACATTATACCCGCGCAAAAAGTGCATCAGCGATTTTGAATCGCCTTTAAAATCGCCTCGCCACTGGCCGGACTAGCTAACAGGGGATTGCCTCCGAATGCGACCACGGCATCGCGAATCGCTTCGCGCACCGAGATGGCAAGCATGAGAGGAGGTTCGCCGACCGCCTTGCTCCCATGGATCGTTCCAGGATTGGTTGCCTGGGGCAATAATTCGATGTTGAATTCCGTCGGTGCATCGCTAAATGCCGGGATTGCATACGTGCTCGCCCCATAAGTTAACAAACGTCCGGTGGCCGCGTCCCATTTGAGTTGTTCGCGGGTGAGCCAGCCCATGCCTTGCACGAAGCCTCCCTCGATTTGTCCGCGGTCGATCCCGGCGTTGAGGGAGTCTCCCACGTCGTGTAAAATATCCACGCGCCTTACCTTGCTCATTCCGTTGTAGCCGTCCACCTCGACTTCACAAACGGCTGCCCCGCAGGCATAATAATGGAAGGGACGTCCCCGGCCCTCGGCGCGATTCCAGTGGATGTTTGGTGTGCGATAATAACCTGCGGCAAACAGACTGATGCGTTTCCCGTAGGCGGCCTGCACCAGTTTGTCGAAGCCAATCTCTTTTTCTCCAAGTCGCAGAGCGCCTTCGCCCCAGATGGCACCCCCGCCTCCTAACATTTCTGCGGCGACAGGTTCGAGTCGCTCGCGCAAGATGCGACAGGCGTCGCTCACCGCCGCACCGTTGAGATCGGTGCCACTCGAGGCGGCCGTGGCCGAGGTGTTGGGAACTTTATCGGTGGTGGTCGTCATCAGGCGCACTTGCTCGGTCCGCAGCCCCAGTTCGCGCATCACGATACCCAGGATTTTGGTATTCAACCCCTGACCCATCTCGGTGCCGCCGTGATTTACCTGCACGGTGCCGTCCTGATAGATGAGAACCAGGGCACCGGCCTGGTTGTAATGTGTGAGCGTAAAGGAAATGCCGAATTTTACCGGGGTGATTGCGATCCCGCGTTTGACGCGTTCGTTGCCGGCATTCCACGCCTCGACCGTGGCACGGCGTTGGATGAAGTCGGTTTTTTCCTTTAGCGAATGCCAGATTTGCAGAGCCCGGTTGTCTTCGATTTCCTGACCATAATGCGTGGTGTTGGTTTCGCCGGTGCCATGATAGAAATTGCGTTCGCGCACCACTTCGGGAGCCAGACCGGTGGCACGGGCGATGCGATCCATGATTTCCTCGATGACCAGCATTCCCTGGGGTCCGCCAAAGCCGCGGAAGGCGGTTTGCGAGGTGATGTTGGTCTTTGCCGTTCTACCACTCACTTCGATGTTAGGGATGTAATAGGCGTTATCGATATGAAACATCGCCCGGTCGGTGACGGGCATCGAGAGATCGAGCGACCAGCCGCCATTGGAAAAGAGGGCGCATTGCAAGGCGTGAAGCTTGCCATCGGGCTGAAAACCCACGGAAAATTTCGCTAGAAAAGGATGCCTTTTTCCAGTTAACTGCATGTCGAGATCGCGCTCCAATTGCACTCGGACCGGTTCCCCGGTTTTAAGTGATGCGAGAGCTGCCAGCGCCGCCCAGGCTGCTCCCTGGGTTTCCTTGCCGCCGAAGCCGCCTCCCATGCGCGGTGCCTGCACTGTGATGCGGTGGCGTGGCAGATCCAGCACATGCGACAATGCGGCCTGTATCTCCGAAGGATGTTGCGTGGAGGAGCTAACCAGTACATTACCCTCCAGATCGACCTCGGCCCAGGCGGCCTGTGTTTCAAGATAGAAATGTTCCTGCCCGCCAAATTCAAACTCGCCCTCGATGCGTAGCGGACTTTCCGCCAGACCTTTTACCCAGTCGCCACGGCGCATAAAGTTCGGTTCGCAATGGAAACTCTCCGCCGCAATCGCCTCTGCCACGGTTAGAATGTGCGGGAGCGGCTCATAGCTTACTTTGACTAATCCCGCGGCACGCCGACAGATTTCCACCGATTCGCCAACGACGAGCGCCACTACCTGCCCATGAAAAAAAACCTCCTGATCGGCGAGCAACACCTCATCGTGAATAATTGCCCCCACGTCGTTGATTCCCGGAACGTCCCCGGCCAGCAACACTGTCCGCACACCCGGCATGGCTAACGCTGCACTGGCATCGCGACCGATAATTCTGGCGCGGGCATAAGGTGCCATCACCGGCCACACGTCAAGCATTTTCCTTTTCGCGCCCACGTCTCCCACATAAAGGGCGCGACCGGTTACGTGACCACGGGCACTTTCGTGAGCCAGACCATGGGAATGAGTGGCGTCGGCGCGGTAGTTTTTTTCCGTAAAATCGGGTGGTAAATCCTGGGACTCGCTCTTTCCCCCGGCGACAAATTTATCCCAGAGACCCAGGATCAATGCCTGGCGATATTCCGCAGAACCGCGCACGTCGCTGATCGGAGAAAACTCCCCGGCCAGCACCTCACAGGCATGAGGAAAATCCAAGCGCTGACCGATGAGGGCACGCTCGGTCTGGATGGCGCGCAGCGGCGTGGCCGCCACACCCCCGTAGGCGAGGCGCGCCTCTTGCACGCAGCCATTTTCGTCCAATCTCACGGCAAAGGCTGCGGAGACGATGCTAATATCCATTTCCCGTCGTTTCGATACTTTATACGATTCGGTGCGCCATCCTTTTTCCCTTGGAATGCTAATACTCTGCATGATTTCCGTTTCTAACAAAACGGTTTGACGGTAGCCCGTGAAAAATTCCGCCAGCGGAACCACCCTCTCGCCGAGTAGGGAGGTGAGTTTTACAGAGGCACCTAGCGCCAGCAAAACGGGAGCCATGTCACCGATGGGAGAGGCCGTGACGAGATTTCCGCCAAGCGTGGCCCGGTTACGAATCTGACGCGCGGCAAAGACCCAGAGCATTTTATCGATTAAGGGAAATTCGCCTCCCAGGGCTTCCTCTATCTGGGTGAGATCGGCGGCGGCTCCGATATCCCATTTCCCGGGGGTGCTGACGATTGTTTTGAGATCCGACACAGCCTCCAGGGAAATCAGCGTTTTATATCGGGTAAACCGTTTGTTGGCATAAACCCCCAGCTCGGTGGCGCCGGCCACAAGCATGGCATCGGGATGCTGCGCTTTTAGCAACAATAATTCCGCTAACGTTTCCGGACGAAAGAAACGTTCCTCATCATGCACGTATTCGATTTTCTCCAACGCTTTTAGTGTTAGTTCCTCCTTCCCGCTGCCCTGGCCGCAGGTTTGGAGGGCGGCATCCCGGATTGGACGATAGCCGGTGCAGCGACAGAGATTGCCACATAATTGATCGGCAATCTGCGCTTTGGTTTTGAGATCGTTGCGATAGTAGCCTTCGTAAAGGGCCATGATGAATCCCGGTGTGCAATAGCCGCATTGCGAGCCGTAATTGTCCACCATGGCAGTTTGCACGGGATGCAGCTTTTCGCCGGAAGCCACACCTTCCACGGTGAGGATTGTGCGGCCAGCGAGCGTGGGTAGGAAGGCAATGCAACTGTTAATCGCACGATAGGTGGGTTCACCGTTGGCCCTGGTATCGCAAATGACCACGGAACACGCTCCGCAATCGCCTTCGGAACAGCCGATTTTCGTTCCGGTGCGCCCGGTGGAACGGAGCCAATCGGCGAGGGTGACGTTGGTGGAAACTCCGGCGATGGTGACGATCTCGCCGTTGAGTGTGAATTGATAATCCCTCGTGCCCATCTATGTTCTCTCTACGTCGCCAGTCGCCGCAAGGTTTCCTCGAGCACTGCCACACCCCTGGCAATTTGTTGGGGCGAGGAATATTCATCCGGACGATGGCTGTAACCTTTGTAACAGGGGATGAAAATCATCGTGGTGGGTGCGATTCGGGCCATGAAGAGCGAATCGTGATAGGCGCGGCTGATTTGGCGTTGCACCGAAAATCCTTTCGCGCGGGAAATCGTTTCGACCAAAGAGACTAATTCCGGATCACAAATGGCCGGGGGATCGGCGTTAAGCACTTCGAGTTGCCAGGCGACTCCGCGCCGTTCGCAAATCGCGCGGGTGGCGTGCTGGATTTTTCCCAAGGCACCATCGCGCGCCGCGAGGTCGGTATCGCGCACATCGATTTCCAGCCAGGCTTCACAGGGCACGCTATTTACCGCGCCGGGGGCGATTTTAAAGACGCCCGTCGTGCCCACTGCATCGGGACTGCCGCTTTCCAGCGCAGCGCGTTCCACCGCCAGGGAAATCTCGGCTCCGGCCAGCCCGGCATCGTGACGTTCGGGCATGAGCACGGCGCCGGCATGACCGCCCACCCCGGTCAGCTTGAGGCGCAAGGTCGCAGGCGCGGCTATTTTTTCCACCACTCCTATGTCCAGACCTTTGGCTTCCAAAACCGGCCCCTGCTCGATATGCAATTCGATAAAAGCTTTATAAAATCCGTTTGCCAGACGCACTCCCGCCAAATCTTCCTTGCCATAACCCGCAGCCAGTCTTAGCTCGTCCAGACTTCTACCCTGGTTGTCTCGCAACGTATGTGTTTTTTCTACGGTTAACATGCCCGCAAGCAGCCGGCTTCCCAGGCAGCCAATGCCGAAACGGGTCGGTTCCTCGGCGGTAAAAACAATCAATTCAATCGAATGCCGCGGGATAAATCCCTCTGCGCGCAACGAGCGAATGGCTTCCAATCCTCCCAAGACGCCGACCACACCATCGTAACGGCCCGCGTTGGGGATGGCGTCGATGTGCGACCCGGTGCCGATGGCAGGCAGATCGGGTTCGCTCCCCGGCCAGCGAAGAAAAATATTGCCCGCCGCATCTTCGCGAATGATTAGACCTGCCTCCCTAGCTTTTTGCTTGAGGTAAAGTCGCGCAGCCAGATCCGCCTCGGAAAAAAGCACGCGGGTGACGACAGGCGCCGGTGCCTCGGAGATGGCGGCCAGCTCGTCGATTTCCCGATTGAGACGCTCCGAATCGATCATGTTAGAGAGGCTGACGATTGACGTCCTTGTAGTAAATATAACGAGCCGGGCCGGGACCGGCGGCGATGAACCATTGGGGACAGTAGGGAGCGATCCACAGGGCATCGCCGGGTTGCACGGGATACCAATGGTCACCGAGGCGATAGACACCGCCGCCAGTTAGAAAAACCATCCCGTGCTCCATGATGTGGGTCTCGACGAAAGGCAGGCTCGCACCTGGGTCGTAGGTAAAAATGTTAATCGCCAGATCGAACCCCATCTCATCGGGCAACAACGTTTTTAAACGGGCCTGCGGATCGCCGAGGAACGGTGCCTCCGGACGACTGGCTTCGTTCCCGACGATGAGCGAGGGTGCCTCCACACCGGCCAAAGGTTCATAGCGTTTGCGAAATACTAACAATCGCGAAGTCCTCACCAGGCCGCGCACGCTGTAAGGTGTGCCGGGCGGAAGATAGGCATAGCCGCCGGGACCGATTTTTTCGTTTCCCAACTGAATCGACCCTGCGAGAACGTAGATAAAAAATTCATGGCCGAAAGTCGCCCCCTCACCGCGGCCATTTTTTTCCAAGGTAACCTGCCACTGGGCGAAACGTGCCCCGAGTTGAGCCGAAATCTGCACATGGACGGTGCAACCCGACCAGCCCGGGAGGACACTCGGCACGTAACCGTCGGGAGCGATGAGAGCGTGATCGGGACGGACAACAGTGCGGGTAAGAGCAGATAGCATGGTGAATGGAAAAGCCCGGCGCCATGCCGGAATTTTAGAGCAATACTCCGCAGCTTCTCCTCTGGCAAGAATGCATTCGCAGAAAATAAGGTCCAGGCACTTGTCCGCCCGGCGTTTACACTTGCCGGAGGATTCGTTTATCACCTTGGCAACAGCCGATTTCACCCTACATTTAATCGTTTACATTAACCTTTCCACACCCTGCCGCGCCTCTCCGAAATCCTCGAAAATGTTCGCATCGCCTGGACGCAAATCCTGGCCAACCGCACCCGCTCCCTGCTCACCGCGCTGGGGGTTATCATTGGCATTATCGCCGTCACACTCATGGGCACGGCGGTGCGCGGGATCGACATCGGTTTTGATCGTTCGCTCGCGTTGTTGGGCGATGACGTGCTTTACGTAACGAAATATCCCTGGGGTCCGCAGGATGATTTTTCGCTCTTTCGCAACCGACGCAAAATCAGCACCGATCAGGCGGTTCAAATCAATCGCATTCTCGCCGACCTTCCCTTTACGCAGTTGGAAATAGCGGTGCCTGCCCCGGTGATTTTTAAAACCATCAGTCGCGCCGGACGCAAAGTGGAGAGCGTTTATACTCTGGGCACCACGCACGATTTTACGCGCACCTCCTCCACCGAGACCACTCGCGGGCGCTTTCTTTCGGAGAACGAATCGCGCGGCTCGGCTTCCGTCTGCGTGCTCGGGCTCGACATTGCCAATGCACTTTTTCCCAGTGAAAATCCGCTCGGGCAAACTGTGCGGATCGGGTCCAGCCAATTCCGGGTGATCGGCGTGTTTGCCCGCCAGGGAACTTTCCTCGGGCTTTTTTCCTGGGATCAACAAGTCGTCATTCCAGTGGGTGCCTTCAAAAAATATTTCGTGGCCGAAGAAGATGCGGCCATTCGCGTCAAAGTGAAGGATAAACTCCAGATGGCCGAGGCCAAAGAGGAGCTCACCGGCATCATGCGCCGACTCCGCGGCCTGCTTCCGGAACAGCGCGACGATTTTTCCATTAACGAGACCCAAGCTTTCCGCAGCACCATCGGCCCGATTAAAACCGGCATTGCCCTGGCCGGGATCTTCATCACTGGCCTGGCCCTTTTCGTGGGAGCCATCGGGATCATGAACGTGACTTTTGTGAGCGTAAAAGAACGCACCCGGGAAATCGGCACGCGCAAGGCATTGGGAGCGCGGCGCAGCTCGATTCTCCTGCAATTTCTCATTGAAGCCGTCACCATCTGCGTGGTGGGCGGCGCGATAGGCATCGTGCTCTCGGGCAGTGCTTTTCTGATTCTGGCCCGCGCCGTGCCGGGTCTGCCGGTGGAATTTTCGCCCGGTCTCGCTCTTCTCGCTTTGATCGTCTCTGCACTTACCGGTGTCGTCTCGGGGTTTGCCCCGGCCTGGTCGGCCTCGCGACTCGATCCCATCGAAGCTTTGCGCTATGAATGACGGTAATAAAAGCACCATGAAACGCGCCGACATCGTTCGCATGGCGCTGGAATCCCTCGGGGCAAACAAACTCCGCTCCCTGCTCACCATGCTGGGGATAACCATCGGGGTTTTTTCGGTCATCGGGGTGATGACCGCCATCTCCGCCCTCCAGGGAAGTGTTGAGACTGGACTCAGCTTTTTGGGATCGAACATTTTCCAATTTTCGCGCACCCCGGCCTTTCGCGGCAACGATCTGGAAAAATATCGCAACCGTCCTAACATCACCTACGATCAGGCCCGCCGTTTTGCCTATTTGATGCAGGAACATACCGAAGTCGTGTGCTTTAAAATCTGGAAATCCAATATCGCTGCCACCCGCGAAGGACGTAAAACCAATCCCAACCAGAAAATCGTCGGCACCAACGCCTATTTCCTCGAAGCTAACAGCAACACCATCGCCAGCGGGCGCATGCTCAATGCCAGCGATGTCGAGCTGGCCCGCCCGGTGGCGGTCATTGGAGCTGACATCGAACGGAAACTTTTTCCCAACGAAAATCCCCTGGGCCGGAGCCTTCGGATCGCGGGACGCAATTACACCGTGATCGGCGTGTTTGTCTCCAAAGGCTCGGCTTTTGGCGGATCGAACGACGATACCAGCGCCATCCCGATCAGTCGTTATTTTGCCGATTTCGGCTCCAGCAACCGCAGCCTCGGCATCTCCGTGCAATCGCGCACCCAGGCCTCTTACGATGCCACTTTGGGCAAGGCCGTCGGCATCCTGCGCGTGGTGCGCGGCCTCGATGCCGGGGAACCTGACGATTTCGACATTTATTCCAACGACTCGCTCACCGCCGCTTTTACCCAGGTGGCGGGAACGATTCGACTCGGCGCCCTCGTCATCAGCGGGATCGCCCTGCTGGCCGCCGGAGTGGGGATCATGAATATCATGTTAGTCAGCGTCACCGAGCGCACGCGGGAGATCGGCATCCGAAAATCGCTCGGGGCACGGCGCGGCGATATTCTGGGTCAGTTTTTGCTGGAAAGCCTGTTTTTATCCGAGCTGGGCGGAGTGATCGGGATTGGCTTGGGCGTCTTAGGCGGCAACGCGCTGGCTTTGTATTTAAAAGCAGACGTGGTTTTCCCCTGGGGTTGGGCGGCGGTGGGGTTGATCGTATGCTCGGCCATCGGGATCGGCTTCGGAATGGTGCCAGCCCAAAAAGCGGCTGCGCTCAACCCGGTGGATGCCTTGGGTTACGAATAAGAGCGTGTACGCCGAAAAATCGGCCTTTTCACAGAGCTAAACAACCTTTTTTCTGACCAGAAAAACCTCCCCGATTTTATTGAACTGTCCAATATTACCTCCTTTTTACTTCGTTTAATTTGTGGTATATACAAAAGAAGTCTCCGGGGGTGTTTCTTTTTAACTCCCGGACATCCCCCACCCCTTATGCCAATCCGCTTATTTAGGATACTCTCTCTTTTGCTTTTGAGCTGGAGTCTGCCGCTGTCGCGTCCGGCTCAAGGCGAGGCGATTTTGCAGTATTTTAACACCAGTTGGGCGGAGATTACTTTTAAAATGCCCGAGCTCGCCGAGGCTGGATACTCCGCGCTCTGGCTGCCACCTCCGACCAAGGGCAGTGGCGGTTTGTCGGTGGGATACGATTTATGGGACCCTTTCGATCTGGGCGATAAAAACCAACGCAACACCGTCCGCACGCGCTACGGAACGAAAGACGAATTGCTGCTTTTAATCGAAACCGCCCATCGCTTCGGGATTCGGGTTTACTTCGATAACATTATGAATCACCGGGCGTTCGACATTCCGGGTTTTAATGAAAATACGCCCATCGATCTGTATCCGGGGATGGTGCCGGAGGACTTTCATTTGCGAGTGACGCCCGATGGATTTTATCGCAAATGGGATAACACGCGGAATTGGGGCGACGAATGGCAGGTGATACATCTCGGCCTGGCCGATCTCATCGACATCGCGCAGGAACCCGGCTCGACGAACTTCAATTTCGGACCAACGGAGGGATCGACCGCTCAAAAAATCAAATATCTGCGCGATCCGACCCGGCCCGATTATTATTGCTACCGACCGGGCAACGGCTCGGGGTCACACGCGGATGGGAATGGAATTTACGTTGGCTTTGGCCCTGGCAACGGGATTACGGCGGAATTTTTGCAGGAAAATCGAGATTTTTACTCTGAATTTGTCCAGGATTATCTTAACCGCGCAGTGCGCTGGCTGGTGAACGAAACCAAGGCCGACGGACTCCGACTCGACGCCGTGAAACATGTGCGGCCCGATTTTTTCGGAGCAACGGGCGCCGGGGCGAATGCCAGCAATTACGGATACACCGGGGAGATTCAGAGACAGTTTAATCTTACGCGCGGTTTTAGCGATTGGAACAACCATCGCGACTCGGCATTCAACGATTCTTTGGGGCGCGATGACGCCCTTATTTTTGGCGAACATCTCGGGGCACCTCCCGGTTACGGGGATTTCGTCGCCCGCGGAATGCGGCTGGTCGATGCACCGCTGCACCGGGAATTGAACAACCGCCTGGGCAATCCGTGGGGGAGTTTGAGCGGCTTGGACGCACCTGGGTGGAGTGGCGATCCAAATTTCAATCAATTCACCGGGATCGCCTTCCCGCAAAGTCACGACGATGATTATAGCAATCGCCGGGAATTGCAGCACGCCTTTTATCTCATGCGGCAGGGAATCTCGAACGTCTATACCGACGGCTATTACAAAGCGGAAATCCTCGGGCAAAGCGGCGGCGCGTTTCCCCGACATGCCAATAATCCGTTTCTCGGCCAGTTTGGCGACATCCGTCTCCCCAACCTCCTCGATGCCCACGAACAGTTTGCCAGGGGCGATCAAATTCCAAAATATGGCGACGGAGACGTCCTGGCATTCGAACGCAGGGACAAACGCGAAAACGCGGGCATGTCCGATGCCGACGGCACGGTGATGTTGTTCATGATGAACGACAATTTCTCCTCGGGACAAGCCAGGCCCATCCAAACCACCTGGCCATCCGTCAATCTGGGAGCCAACACCTACCTTTACAATTACTCCAGCTACGAAGGCGGATTTTACAAATGGGCGCACGAAATCGCCGCTGGCAGCGTAGATATTCCGCCGGGAGGTTACTTCATTTTTTCTCTTAAAAACCCCGATCCCGCCACTCCCTGGAATAACGCGGGAGGGGCGCCTGTCACGATTTTTGAAAATGGCGTCCAGGCAAAATCGCTCACCTATCCCCGCAAGGATGGTCCCGATGGGGATGCCGCATTCAACCCGCAAAATCTCCCCAATCGCGGCTATCCCATCGGCGTTATCCCCGCTCCATTTACCTATCTGGCCACGGTGCCACGGGTCACTACAACCACCAATCTCCGCTTCCTCGTCACCGCCGACGGCTCCGCCAAAAACATCCTCCTCAAACTCGATGGCGGGGTGAATGTGAACTCGCAGATGAATCTCGGCCCGCTTACCGGCGACTTGCGCGATCATCCTCCCGCCCTCTCCACCGACACTTTTCTGGGCTACGAACAAATGCGTTTCGTGCGCCGTTTGCACCCCGAGAAATTTGCCGCCGTGGCCACCTCCCGCAATCAGTTTGGATCATCTGGAGCCGAGACATTCCGGAAAATCATTGGGGCGGGCGGTTTCACCATCGTCAATGGCCCGATCAACGCCAACGCAGGCGAACCCACCAACGGCGGCAACTCGCCCGCCCGCATCGAGCACAATCCCACTGGCCAGGTGGGCGGCATCGCCCCTGGCGAAGCTCAATACAGCGAATCGGGCTCTAACATCCGCGTCTGGTCCAAAACCAACAGCGTGGGCGAAGGATTTAAAATGATTTTTTACTACACCACCGACGGCACCAATCCCGAAGGCGCGGGTGGCATCGGGATCGGAACGACGCGCGTGGCCGCCATGGGTTATCAACACGGCGAAAACGGCAACGATTGGTGGGGCAGCACCACCGTGCCCATACCAACGGGCGGTGCGGAGTTACGCTACAAAATCGGTATGTTCCGCGACACCGTCAACGGCCAGCCGCCCGCTTCCGTAATGCCGGAAAATCCGGCGGCAGTCGCTTATAAAACCGGCATGACCACCCATTTCGAGATCGATGGATTCAATGCCAGTTCGGTTCTGCATTTTCCGCATAACGATTACGGAGCGGTCCGCACCGGTCTCGCCGATGGATTCCATGTCCTAAGGGGACGAGCCTTTTTGGATCGATTCGGCAAGTCCTCGATTTACAATACTTTCACCCAGCCGTTCTACCTCGATGCGGAGCGTCCGCAGGGCACGATTGTTTTTCCGCAAAACAATGGCGACACCGTCGGCGGACAGGAATACGAAGCCGTCTTACGAACTGACGCGACCGTGCGCGAAGTCTGGTTTCAAATCTCCGATGGCGCAGCGAGCAACGACGATTCCGCCTCCGGTATCCTGAACGGAAATGGCGAAGGTTTTGAGCCTTACACCGATCTCAACCAGAACGGAACCCGCGAGGCCGGTGAGCCATTTGAAGACATCGACGGAAACGGGCAATGGGATGCCGATATTGGCGAATCCTGGGTAAAAGCCAGTGCCGTCACCGCCAGCCCGGCCATCACGCCTGCCCAACCCAGCCACATCAAGGAATGGCGCTTCAAATACCGCAACATCCCTGCCTCGGGCACAGCCACCCTGCGGGCGCGACTGCTTGAGCTCTCCTCCCTGCCCCGCTCGAATTGGACCCCTGGTTTGACCGATGCAGCCGGGCTATTCACCACCCTCACCCGTGCCGTCAGCACGGCTGGCCCCGATCTACGCTTTTATTTTGGCTGGCCCCGGCAGGATGGGGATCAGGTGGGGCCCGATTACATCGCCAAAGTCTATTTTAGCAAATCGCTCGCCGCTGGTTTGAATGCCCAGCAAATCATCGATCGTTTCCTGATCCGCCTGCAAAGCAACGAATCGGGCAGCGCCCTCGATGGCCAGCCGCTTAGCCGGGATAATTACTCGGTGATCTTCGACGAAACCACCGACCTCCACGCCCTGGCCTTCGAGGTTCCCAATTTATTCAATGGCCAACCTGCCTGGCTCCATGGCATCGAAACCACTTTTACCCGTCCCGATCAACCCATTTTAAGAGCCACTCGTCTGGTAACTGCCTTCCCGGTCCCGCCACCGCCGCGCATCGAAATCGTCAGCCCCATCGAAGTGGGTTCCGACGGTCGCCCTTTTGAAATCATTCTCCCCGAGACCGAGACTCCCACGGCGCAGGACCGGCAATTTATCGTGCGCGTCGCCACCGACGCCTCTGCCGATACGGTGTCGATGGCACAGAATTTTTCCCCCGACACTTATGCAGGCAGCCTTGCCCTGCGACCTCCTTCGGCGAGTAATCCCAACCCCGTCATCGAAGGCAATGGCAAATTTTGGGACTTTATCTGGAGCGATCTGGTTCCCGGCCAATACCGTTTTACCGCCACCGTTTCGCAAGGTTCACAAATCAATACCGCGCGCCGCAACAGCCGGGTGGTTTTCCGTCAATTAGTGAAATTGGATAACAGTGGCGACAGTGATGATGACGGTATTCCCGATACGTTGGAAGGCACGCAGACCCCGCTGCCCACCACGCTGGCCGATACCTGGACCAACGGACAGGTCCATGCCTGGTTTTTCAGTGGTAAAACCAATCCGCTTTCGCCCACCTCGGATGGTGGCGGTCTGCCCGATGGTCTGCAACTCGGCTTGGAAGGTCCCATCGTTCCGGCTTCGACCACCCTCGCCACCGACACAAACAACGATGGCTACCGCAATTTTATCGCCGATCTCGATCCGCCGCGCTTTAACACTTTCAACAATCCGGGTTATCAACAGACCCAGGCACGCACCAATTTGCTGGCCGGCTCTGTCTCCGACCCCAGCAAGCCCGATGACGATGAGGACGGCCTGCTGGATGCCACCGAAGATTTAAATCGCAATGGCCGCGTGGATATCGCACTGGTAACAGGCGGCAACATTACCGGGGTCATCGTGCATCCCAATGTGAGAAATTTTCCCAACACTTCCCGGGTGGATGCCAATGCCCTGCCCTCCGGCTCGATCTTTTTGGAGACCGATCCTAATAATCCCGACACCGACGGAGACGGCTTGCAGGATGGCCAGGAAGATACCAATGCCAATGGACGCGTCGATATTTTTCTGCTCGACGAATTGGGAAATAAAACCCCGCTCAATTACAGGCTGCCCGTTTCTGCGACTTACAATTTCGGCGCAAGCCTGGGGCAGTTTGACGGTTCGCAGCACGCTCCGATACTTTCGCGGGCAGTCCATTTTGCCGCGCTTCTCGCCAACTACAATCCTCTGGGAACAGGCGCACTCCAGGTCGGCGGCTGGCCCAAATTATTAATCGACGAAACCGATCCACTGCGGTCCGACACCATTGGCGACGGCCTGCCCGACGGCTGGAAATTGCGCTACGGTCTCGATCCCCTCGACGACGGAGTCTATAACTGGCGCACCGGCGTCGCTGGCAATCCCCGCAATGGCCCCTCCGGCGACCTCACCGGCGATGGCATCACCAATCTGCAACATTTTCAAAATGGCACCGATCCACGCTCCGTGGTCAATTTCACCGTGCCGCCGGAGGAAGCGATTGTCGTCGGCCCCGGCGCCCAACTCGGCACCATCAACGGGGTCACCTATTTCGAGGAATTCCTTGGCTGGACTCTCGACGATCTCATCGTGCTCGACGAATACGAAGGCGACGGATTCAATAACCAGGGCGGCGATCTTTTCCCTGGCGGCGACGGATTCGACAGTTCCCGCGATCTCGTGGCCTTCTACGCCCGCGACGGAGGCGACACCGCCCAGGGAGGCGATGGAAAGGTTTATTTCCGCGTCGATCTGCAAAATCTCCAGGCCTTTGCCGAAAACGGTTTTCTCAACCTCTACATCGTCGTCAATTCCAATCCCGGCCTCGGAGAACGCGTCCTCCCCGACGAAGTGGATACCCTCTCCGACATGCGCTGGCGCACCGTCATCGCAGTCTATGATTCCGCCAACGGTCGTGTCTTCGTCGATACCAATCCCTCGGCTAACACGAATAATTTTGGCGATAATCTTTTCTCCGGCAAAGGCGTCGTAATCTATGATGCGACACATCCCAAAGGCTTCAAAGGGGCATACTTCAACAGCGAACTCGACTCCATCGAATTAGCCGTCAGTCGCGATGCCCTCCGCGACGGCGGATGGCTCGGCGACGACTTCGGCAACCTCCAATTCCAAGTCTATACCACCAGGGATGGCACATCCAATTCGCCCCAGGGAGCGGGCGATCTTGGCGGACGCTCCGACTTGCGCGATACCATCTACGACGACCGCGTGGTGGAGGATAATTTTTTCTCCCAGGCCGGACGCGAAGACATTCTTAAAACCTGGTTCGCCAAGGGTGCCAATGCCGACAAGCGCGCCAAGGTGATGCTCCTGGTCGAAGGTAACCAGGCCATTCTCCCCGGCTCACAAATCCAGGCCGCGCTCAACGACAGTGCCGGCGCCGGGTGGCATCGTTCGTTCCTCGCGCACGAAGTTTTCCAGACCCCGCTCACCCTGGCGATCACCCCGACACTCGCCTCCGCCTTGCAATGGGCCCGGGTCGATCCCGCAGCCAATAAACCCTGGCTGGACGGCCCCACTTTTAACACCGCCATCAACACCCTCGCCCAGGAGGGACTCATTGCCCTCACCGGCACCACTTTTTCCGGTCACGTTTTGCCTTACACTCCCACGGCCTTCGATACTTCCAACCTTAATCTGGCTAACACTTTCCTAACCTCGATCTACGGCCAGCCCCCCTCCTCCGCCGTGCTTTATGCGCCGGAACGCGTTCTCAACAGTGCCGTTCTCGATAAAATTCGCACCCTCGGTTATACCCATACTTTTATCGACCAAAGACAACATCTCGAACGCTGGTTCGGACGCGACACCGCCCTCGGAAACGACGGCTATCGCATCAACCGAATCAACGATGTTAACACATTCGTCATCACCGAGGATAAAAGCGGGCTCCGTTTCACAAACACCGACCGGGGAGCCTCCCTCCAACTCCGCCAATTGCTCAGTCGCAAAGCCCGCAGCGGACAGCAGGATCAGGTCGTCACCCTGCTTTCCAGCATGGACGATTTTAAACTCAAAACCAACGCCGATGCCTACGACCGGGTCGTGCGCTGGATTTCCAATCGTCCCTGGATCGAAATCGTTCATCCGCAAGACATCATCGGCGATCCCGCCTGGGGCACGGTCAATCGCGGCACGCAAAACGCGCTCCCTCTCGAAGGCAAGGATTTCGTGCAATACGCCTCCCAAGGCAGCTACGATAACTGGTTTTTTGGCAGCGCTACCCGCGAAGGTCTCGCGCCCAAAGTTTTTAACATCCGCACCGGTGTCTCCCTGCCAGAGGAAAATGGACGCATCGGTTCCCATGGTCTGGCCGACAGTGCCTGGAACTCTCTCCCCACCACGTTCTCCTCACTCGATCTGCTCGGGCGCGGCACCGTTTTTGCCTCTCAATTCGTCACCGCATTCCATAATCAGGGCTTGATCGATCTCCGGAAATTTTCCACCGGCGAATACATCAACCCTGCCTCCGGTTACGAATCGCTTGCCGGTTTTTCCAAAAATGCGCAAAGCCAGATTCGCCATGCCGCCCTCTATTCCTGGGTGGCTCAATGGGCGCAAGCAGCCCAAAACGACGCCTATTTCTCAGAAAGCATTGCCACATCTGCGGATGTCGATCTCGACGGAGAAAATGAATACCTTCTTTACAACGACCGCCTTTTCGCCTGCTTCGAGCGGATCGGAGGGCGGCTCACGCAGGCATTTGTCCGCAATGTTCACACCCACGCCGTCCAGCAGGTCATCGGCAATCCACTCTCCTACTCCGGCTCCGAAACCGAGGAGGAAGGCGCTTCCAATCTGCTCGGCGACGCCATCTCCGCCTATCGCACCTCCGGCTTCAAGGATTGGTTTGCCGCCGGCCCCGACACCAGCAGCTATGTCAACCAGCTTTACTCGGCCGCACCCGCAACGTCTAATATCGGCTGGACTTTTTCCAGTGCCGACAGTCCCACTCCGAAAATCGTAAAAACCATCACCCTGGCACCCCGCTCCAGCCAGCTCACCGCCAGGTATCAACTCGCCGGTAATGTTAACAAACTCTTTATCCGTTTCGGCCTTTCCCCTCATCTTCTCGATCTTCTCATCCACGGACAATCCCATCTTTCCCCCACCCTCGCCTCACCCGGCGAAGTCAATCTCATCAACCGATCCCCTGCCCAACCCGTGCGGGCCTTCCTCCGCTACACCGGCTCCAGCCTGGGCGGCGTCACTTACAATCCCAATGCCGTGGACGACAATCCCGGGGGCGGCATTGATTTCAACACCCTCACCATGCGCAACCAGGCGCAGACCCAGCAGGTGGAATTGGAGACCACCGCCACCACCGCCACGTTTACCCTCGGTTTCGAAAGCGGCGACTCCATTACCTATGATAGCGACGGCGACGGACTGCCCGACACCTGGGAAAGCGCTTACAATCTGGATCCCAATGCCACACTTACGCCCCATGGACGCAACGACGATCCCGATGGCGATGGACGCACCAACTACGAGGAATACATCCTGGGCACCAATCCAAGGGCAGCCGAGGCACCTCCCATCGCCCTCACAGTTACCAGCAACGCGCAAAACCAGGCGACCGCCTCCTTCCCCACCTTGCGCGACCGACTTTATCGCATCGAAACCAAGGACGACCTCACTCGCGTCTGGAACACAATTACACCCGACATCCCGGGCACCGGTGCCACGGTCAATTGGATCGATCCATCCTCCCAATTTACCCCCAACCGATTTTATCGTTTGCAGATTATTCTTTCCCCCAACCCTTGAACTCTCAAACCACTCCCATGCACCGCCGTTTTCTTCTCCCAGTTCTTTTCATTATCCTAACCCTGGCTGGCAACATCCTGGCCGTCCCGGCCGATGCCGGGCATCGCCCTTTTTCCACCGATGTGCCCCAAGCCAATGGTGTTAACACTCCCCGGCGTCAATTCCGCGAACCGTATGTGGAAATTAACAACGGCACAAACATCACTGTTTATAGCGTAGTTAAAAAATTCAATAATGCATTCGGGACGGCCAATCAAAATGGCGGCACGCTTTTTGTAAAGGGAGCCAGCCAGGCCTCCTGGACCGAATTTGCCCTCAGCTTCCACGCCGATGACGGTGATTTTCAATATTGGAAAGCCAGCTTTATCCCCAACTCCATCGGGCTGGCCTCCACCGAGGTGCTGCAATATGTTTTTCGCCTCACTTTTTCCACCGCAAACAACGGCTCGAATCAGGTGGAAACCACCTGGCTTTACGCTCCCAGCGGTGCGGGTGATCTTTCCAGCGGCACGACCACCTCGGAGAATGCCGCCAAGGCCAGCCCGTTCTCTTTTCGGGATCGGCCAGCATGGGTATTTCATGCCAACAATCGTGTCGTCAATGGCAATAACGTCCAGTTTCGTGCCAAGGTGGGTTACCAGACCGATATCAACGATCCCGCCACGCGTTGGGTTACCAATGGCGCGCTTTACTACACCACCGACGGATCGGAACCGACGGGTGCGCTGGGAATTCCCAGCGGCACCACCCAGATCGCACCCGTGCTTTTCGATTTTCCAGAAAATCTTAACCAGGGCACACCCAATCCCACAGGCACCGCAATGTGGTGGACCACCGAATCTCTCGCCCTGCCACCTGTCACCCTGATCAAGTATCGCCTCGGTTTCTGGAATACGGCCAATCTTGAGGAAAAATTTGCCGATCATAATGCGGGCAGCACACAAACCTTCCAATTTAGCATCGGAAATGTGGGCGATCCTGGACTGGTGGTCAGCACACCGACCAACGGAGCGCTCAATGGCAACTACACCACAACGAAACTTTTCATCGATGAAAACGCTGCTCAATCCATTCCCGTAACCGTCAATTTCCAACCTGGGCAGGCCGCCACCCAGGTTGAACTCGTGACCAATCTTAACCAACGCGATTTCGCCAACATCGATAAAAATAACAACGGCGAACCAGATGGCATCGAATTCAATCAGGACGAAACCATCATAGGCACCGGCTCCGATTACTACTATCGCAGCTTCACCATGAGTCACGATGGCCTGGGTAATTACTCGATCACCTTGCCTGCCGAAAAATCCGGCGCCTATCGTCTTACCGCGCGCTGGAAAGTGGCCGGCGATCCCGCCTGGCGCTGGTTTACCTATCACCCCTCGAATCGACGTGACCACGCCATTACCGTCACACCATTCACCGCCCGCAATATTAACATTTACGAAATCAACACCCTGACGATTGAGGCAAACAGCAGTTCGGCCAATGGCGTCGGCGGTTTTATCGAAAGGTCCACTTTTGAGGATTTATTCGATGCCCCCAATGCACCCCGCACCGCTGATGGACGCGGTTTTAACCTCGATTATTTGCTGGGGCTAGGAATCAACTGGCTCTGGTTTCAACCCATTCATCCCCCGGCGGTGGCTGGGCGCGAAATCGATCCCAGCACCAGTCAGCCCTACAATCCAGGGAGTCCTTACGCGGTCAAAAACTTCTTCGAAATCAATCCCTGGATGAGTGCCGATTACAATGGCACCGATAATATCAACTCTTCCACCTCCCGCGAGCGGGGGATGTCATCTTTCCAGGCTTTTGTCACTGCGTCCGACACCAAAAATGTCAGCATTATGCTCGATGCCCCTTTCAATCACACCGGCTTCGACGTGGAACTTGCCCAACCCGGCGTCGAATTGTTCACCCGCCACGACGCTGGCCCGCCCCAAGGTGCCGCAACCGAGTTTCAGGCTTACGACACGCGCTTTTTCAGTCGCAACAACGATTACGCTCAACGCGCCACCCTCCTGGGCGGCCAAGGCCCGGCAGCCGCGCCCGACCGGGGCGATTTCGGAAAATGGAACGACACCAAGGATGTCTATTTCGGACGCTACGATGCCTTGGTTAACAGTAATCCGGCGGATAACTCCTCCTATCTCAACGAGGGCGACCGTTTCTACTATGCCGCCCCCGGAGCCGGCACTCCTAACAATCCAGAGAATGGCAACTGGACCAGCACCGATTTCTTCCAGGGACCCGGCAATACTTTGCCCCGCAATACGACCAGGCAAACCTGGAAGTATTTTGCCCGTTACGCCACGCATTGGCTCGAAAAAACCCGGCCTCCCGGCGCCAATCGCAACAGCACTCCCGCCGATGGCTCCTATCAACAACGGCTAAATTGGGATAATCGCGGCATCGACGGCCTGCGATGCGACTTTGGCCAGGGACTGCCACCCCAGGCTTGGGAATACATGATCAATGTCGCCCGTTCCGTTAAATGGAATTTCGTCATGATGTCCGAGTCTCTCGATGGTGGAGCGGTTACCTATCGTTCGAATCGTCATTTCGATATCCTGAACGAAAATATCGTGTTCCCGCTTCAGGCGGCTGAAAACACGCCGGATTACCGCGCTATTTTTGAGAGCCGCCGTTCCTCCTACGGGCAGGGACTGGTTCTTCTCAACAACACCTCGCACGACGAGGAAAACTATGTTAACAACTGGTTCCCGCTCATCCGCTACAACGTGACCAGCACCATCGATGGCGCCCCGATGATTTTCATGGGCCAGGAATTGGGGGTCACGCGGACGAGTGGATTCAGTTTTTACGAAACCAACTTCGGCAAACAGGTTGCGCATTTCAAAAAATTCAATTCCATGAAACCAGGCTGGCTCACCCGGCTGGCCAGTCCTTTTGGCGAGCAATTTATGTTCGACGCCTACGGTGCAGCCGGTCAGGCCCGCCTCTTTAGCCCCGCCCTGCGCAGCAGTAATCGCTTCTATCTTAATCGCACCGCCGACGGTCTGCCTCGCAACGAAATCTGGGCCGTCGGAAAATACGAAAACCCTGGTGCCTCGCCCAATCTCTCCGATGTCGTGCTCGCATTCGTCAATCTGCGCACCGGGACCGGTCCTGGCGATGTTTTCAATGTTAACATCAACGGTGGCGGAGGAAATCTGTTTGGAATCAAATCCGGCCGCCAATATAACATCAAAAACATTGCCGCTTTTACCCAGATCGATTCCACGCGACGCAATCAATGGGTCTGGACTTCGCCAAAAACGGGCCATTCTCTCCTCAACGGTGGTTTCGGGGTGGTTTTAAACAGTCTTCCCACCAGCAATGCCGGTTGGAGCACAGCTCCTTACGAAGCGCAATTCCTCAAGCTTTATGATGTTACCCCGCCTGCCGCCCTCGCGGCTCCCAGTTTCGCAGGGTCTCCTTTTGGCTATGTGTCTGGTAATACAGTTACCTTCGACTGGACTCCAGCCGCTGATCCCGATGGCGGCATCTCGGGCTTCTATCTGCAAATCGGCACCACTCCCAATGGCTTCGACTTGTTCAATGGATTTGTTAGCACCACCAATCGCAGTGTTACCGTGCCAGAAGGCACCACGGTCTATGCGCGCGTGCAGCAGGTTAACAATGCGGATATTTACGGACCTTACAGTGCCAGCAGCGCGCCTGTCATCGCCCTCTCTCCCACTGGCGATCAGGATGGCGATGGCAAAAGCAACCAGTCTGAGTTTGAGGCTGGCACCAATGCTTTGGATGCCGCTTCCATTTTCCGAATCGTATCGGTCGAACAAACCGCAGCCGACAGCACCACGATCACTTGGACCAGTGTCCCGGGCAAAAGCTATGTGGTGGAGTCTTCCAACGATATCACCACTGGCTTTACACCTTTGTCGATGCTTTCCGCGACGGGAGCGACCACCCAATTTAACGATTCGCCGCTCACTGGGTTGCATAAATTCTACCGGGTGCGGCTCGATACGAGCCCGTAACGGCAGGGCGCTGCTTAACGTCCCTGACGTAAAATGAGCCGTTGCGAAAGCCTTGGGCGGGCCAGTTTTCCCGTCGCCGTCTTGGGCAATACCCGCACGATGCGGATTTCGACCGTTGCCTGGGAATGCGAGAGATTTTGATTTAACCAATGGACCAGATGAGCGGAGGTTAGGGCATCGTTTCGAGGAACGACTTGGGCCACGATGCCGCTGCCTTCCTGAAGCACGAGACTTTCCCAGACCATGGGATGACGATTGATGACGGCTTCGATTTCCTCGCTGAAAAATGTTTTGCCATTAAGATCGATCCGATTTTTACCCCGCCCGATCAAGTGCAGGGATCCTTCCTCATCGATCCAGCCATGGTCGCCGGTGGCAAATCCATGCGGCCCGAGCAAGGAGGAGCGGTTGCGCCAGGGCGAGACATAGGCGTCGAGCAGACCGGGACCAGCCACGTGGATTTCACCGGCCAGCCCTTTTTCGGCAGTAACAGTGAGTTGATAATCCGCCATCGGCACCCCCGCCTGGAGAGGATGCGTGCGTGCTTTGCGATCGTTGAGAGTGAGCAACCCGGCTTCGATGATGCCTAGCGCCTGGCTAATCGCCTGTCCGGTGGCGGAAAGAAATTGGGTGGCAATGGATTCCGATAAAGGTTCCGTGGTGGACACCGCGAGCCGCAGCGACGGAATGGGACGATTAAAAACTACGAATTGCGTGGGGGCACCGTAGATCACGGTGGCTTTTTCTTGCTCAGCCATCGAGCCGGCATCTTTTTCCTCCTCAACCAAAAGAATTGTCGCTCCGTTGCGCAGATAAAGCAAAATCGAGATGACGAAATGATCCACCATCGAAAGCAGACACAACACCCGGTCTGTGTGGGAAATTTGTAATCGCTTATTGGCCGTCTCGGTGCGCTCAAGGATGGCGCGATGCCCCAGCAAAACGCCTTTTCTCTGGCCAGTGCTTCCCGATGTGAAACGTAAATAAGCCGGCGCCAAAGCCCGAAAATCGTCGTCCCCAGCCTGATCGATCGGTTTCCCGGGAAAAATCCGCAAATCCGATGCGCCGTGCTCAAACAAGGCATGAATCCCGGCTCGCTCCGTCAATTCATCCCGCTGGACTGCTGGAATGGCCCCATTGATCGGCACCAGACAATGTCCCGCATCGATAATGGCCAGGGCATCGATCAAAAAAGCCGGTCCGTGCGGTGAAGTAAGGCCCACCCGACTGTAAAGAGGTAGTCGTCGAAGGTAGCTCGAACGGTGTTGCACCGCCGAAAGCAGGTCCCGATAAGACAGCCGCTCGGTCACGCCGTCGGCATTGAGAAAAATGAGCGCTTCCTGCCCGGGGCGTTCACTCGCCTGCTGGCGCACTTTTTCCATTATGGTTTGGACAACAGTAATCATCGGATGGATTTAACCTGCATCACAAAAATGAGAATGACAAATCTTTGCTGGCAAAGATCGTGCAAAGCAACGCTCTTCAATTTGCGGGCTCCCAACGAAAACAATCCGCCACTTTCTTTCTGCGTGTTTTTGGCCCTCAACCATGGTCTATTGCCACACGCTCATGCACGAAATCGTCGAAAAGCCCAATAAAGTCACCCGCGCACTTCTCGTAAGCGTGCATACCGCTCGCGAAAGCGCCACCGAAGCCGCCAGCCTCCTCGACGAACTGGAGGCTCTCGTCGATACCCTCGGCGTCCCGGTGATCGACAAAATGCTGGTCCGCATCCTTAAACCCCAGGCCCAACTTTACATCGGCACCGGCAAAGCCGCCGAAATCGCCGAAAAAGCCCGTTTGCTCGAGATTGACGTCGTAGTTTTCGATAACGAACTCACCCCCGCCCAGCAACGCAACCTGGAAAAACTCACCGGCATGGCTGTGATCGACCGTCAGGAAGTCATTCTCGACATCTTCAACCAGCGCGCCCACACCCGCGAAGCCCGACTCCAAGTCGATCTTGCCCGGCTCGAATACAGTCTGCCCCGCCTCACCCGCGCCTGGACGCATCTAAGCAAACAAGGCGGCGGGATCGGAGCCAAAGGCGATGGCGAAAGCCAGCTCGAAGCCGATAAACGCCTTGTCCGCGGCCAGATCGACCGCATTAAAGATGACCTCGCCAAAGTGCGCGCCCAACGTGCCACCCTGCGCAAAAGCCGCGTGCGACTCCCCCTCCCCAACGCCGCCATCGTCGGCTACACCAACGCCGGCAAATCGTCCCTTTTAAAAAAATTCACCGGCGCGGATGTCCTCGTCGAAGATAAACTTTTCGCCACCCTCGACACCACCACCCGCCGCATCGATCTCGTCAGTGGCCAGACACTTCTCCTCACCGACACCGTCGGCTTTGTGCGAAAACTCCCCCATCGCCTCGTCGAAGCCTTCAAAGCCACCCTCGAAGAAGCCGTCCTCGCCGATTTCCTCATTCACGTCCTCGATGCCAGCCACCCCGAGGTGATCAGTTTTCATAACACGACCATGAAAGTGCTAGGCGAACTTCACGCCGACGAAAAACGCATCATCACCGTCTTCAACAAGATCGACGCCCTCGCCGCCCGACCCGAAGGAGAGGCCCAACGTCATTTCCTGCGCAAACATTTCCCCGGCGCACTTTTCGTTAGTGTCCACACCGGGGAAGGTCTCGATGAGCTGGTCCATCAATGCGGACAAATGCTGGCCGACCGTGTGCAGCGCGCCGAGTTGCTCCTACCCTTCGCGCATCCCGAGTTGCTGGCCAAATTACATCAAAACGCCCAGGTTCTCTCCACCGAATACACCGAAAACGGGATCATCGTCCACGCCATGCTCCCCTCGCGTTGGGCCAGCCAGTTCAGCCTCTATCAACGTCCGGCCAAAACAGAACTCCCCGCTCCAGCTCCCGTTCCCGAGACCGTTTACTAACAAAACTTAAATCGCCGGCCAGCGCCTGATGAGGGATGCAGCGATTTTGGCACCGCGCCAACCCTCCACCTCCTTTGGACTGCGCGCAGCCCTTGAAGTTGTTTTTTGCATTTGGACCCAAGGCTTGACTCCCGGCATAATTTTCTGCTTAATCCCTACCCAGCGGCACGTGAATGTGACCAGGGACGTTCAACAAAATTATGAATACATCAACCTACACTTACACTGGCTTTTGGAAGCGAGTCCTCGCAACTATCATTGATGGTATCTTGTTCTGCCTCGTGAGTTTTCCACTGTTGATTGCCATTTATGGATGGAGCTATTTTGATTCTGAAGTGACGGGTTTCGTTGCTGGACCAGCAGACTTCATCATTTCCTGGATTGTTCCGATCTTCATTATCATTGCCTTCTGGGAATGGAAACAGGCAACTCCTGGCAAGATGGTGATTCGGGCAAAGATCGTCGATGCGATCACCGGGGAGAAGCCAACGATGAAGCAATGGATGCTTCGGTATGTGGGCTATTTCGTGTCAGCAATTGCCCTTGGCCTCGGCTATGTTTGGGTTGCATTTGACAAGCGCAAACAGGGATGGCACGACAAAATGGCAGGAACGATTGTTGTTCCACCTACGCAATAATATAAAAGTCGAACCAAGCAGAGCACTTAACGGTTAGCCGCGTCACTCTGCATGCTTGGTCGCTTCGCTCGGGGCATGGATCGCGCCACGGGTAGCTGGTGATTCCTTGGATATTCGCCAAAAAAATGAAACTCGGAATCCTAGGTTTTGCTGGTAATTATGTTTCATAAAATCAGAATTTAGCGCCATTATAGAAGCTGCACCCGAGGGAGGATACTGGGCGATTTGTCCTGAAATTTCCGGAGCGAACGGCCAGGGTGAGACTGTCGAAGAAACCAAAATAAGCCTGATTGAGGCTATCGAGCTCATTTTAGAGGATAGTTAGTGCACAAAAATTCTTAATCGACTTGATGCAACGGAAACGAAGTGACACTAAAACGGTAATGAATGCCGTATTGTGATTAATTCGTGTCCTTTCGTGGTTTGTCTCAAGTCCGAGTATTTGAAAGTTAGTTTCGAGGATGGATTTGGTCACGCGGTTTCTAACAAAACAGAAATCGCCGCCAGTTTTCCCGGTGATGATAGGATGGGACCACGAGAGGCGACGTATTCGATAGCACAACCGTTCCATCACGATAACAATCGTAGCGCCCAAAACCAATCTCCCAGATTTCCCCCGCCAATTCCTGGCTCTCCACTTGAAGAGATGTCCGGGGCAATTCCCCGTAAACCTGCCAGCGCCCTTCCAGAATGCGCACCCGACTGACGGCTGAATCGTCCTCCACGCAAAACGTTTCTAATTGACCAGGTTTTTTCACCGTTTTCAAAGCGTCAGCGTCCGGCCAGAACAATTGCAGAATAATGCCGTTGGGTGCGGCATGGTATTCCACATAAGCGGCCTGACCTTCGATGCCGGCGAATAGCTCCAGCACATCTCCCAGTTTCCAAAGCTGCTCGTTGCGTCGAATCGCCTGGGTGTCGATTTCGTCGTCAACCAGATCAGCGAAATAAAGCAGCCTGTCCCCTCTCCAGCCCAGGCGCACTTCGCCCGGTCGAAAAGCGGGTTGCGTCCCGCCCAACCAAAATTGACCAAACTCCAACGGCTCCACGTCGCTGAAAACCTCCTCGATCTCCTCCCAATTTGCACCATCGAAAAATGGGAGATTTTGTATTAAATTTGTCCGCTTATCGTTTAGATTCATTCTTTAAGATGTTTTTTTTATTTTGTCGAATAACGCGTTTTAGCAAGGATTGGCACCTGGTAAATTCTTCATCTGACGGCTTTTTCCCCTACTCCAGCCGGACCGGGATTCCAGCATCCCGCAAATATTCCTTCACGTCGCGCACCGTAAATTCGCCAAAATGAAAAATGCTCGCCGCCAGCACGGCATCGGCTTTGCCCTCTTTTAGCACTTGTGACAAATGCTCCAGCTTCCCCGCGCCCCCACTGGCGATCACCGGTATGCCCACCCGTTCGCTGACCGACGCAGTGAGCGCCAGATCGTAGCCATCCTTGGTGCCATCGGCATCCATGCTCGTTAGTAAGATCTCCCCTGCCCCCAAACGCTCGGCTTCGACAGCCCACGCAATGGCGTCGAGTTCGGTCGGTCTGCGGCCCCCGTGAGTATAAACCGTCCATCCTCCCTGCTCGTTTTTCCGGGCGTCAATCGCCACCACGACACATTGCGAACCGAAGCCATCCGCTGCCTCACGAATCAAAGCCGGTCGCTCGATGGCTGCCGTGTTCATGCTGATTTTATCCGCTCCGGCCAAAAGCATCGCCCGCACATCGGCCACCGTGCGAATGCCGCCCCCCACCGTGAGCGGCATAAAGCATTGATCCGCCGTGCGTTGCACCACATCGATCATCGTCGCCCGATTATCCGAGGACGCCGTGATATCGAGAAAAACCAGCTCGTCCGCCCCTTGATTATTGTAAGCGAGAGCGCATTCGACCGGATCGCCCGCATCGCGGAGTTCAAGAAATTGCGTTCCCTTGACCACCCGACCATTGGTGACATCGAGACAGGGAATCACACGTTTGGTAAACATAAATCAAATCAAATAAAGTGGTTGCAACCCAGAGTCACGATGGTTTGCGGAAAATACTCAACAATTTTTCTTGGCCAGTCAAAAATGATCTCGTATTCTAAAAACGGCTGGTCGGAGGGCGACCCGCAGCAGTGGTAGTAAAAATGCACATTCAAGGAATCTATGGGAAACGACCTTACAACATCAGAACCAGACATCACCCCCAATGTCTCCGCATCACCATTCACGATTGGGACCGAACCGGTCATCCCCAGCCGAGTTGAAACTCCGGATTCATCCAGTATTCCGGCAGCTCCACCGACCCTCGAGCCTGCTCCTGAGGTGTCCAGCTACGAGCAGTTAGGGTCCCTCCCTGCATCGTATCAAACCGGACAACTTTTTCTGGCCGCACGCGATCCCCATTGGTTATTCGTCTATTGGGACTTGGATCTGAGCCTTTTCGACGTCAGTCTTATTTTGGAGGATGACGCCACTTTTTACCTGAAGGTTTTCACCACCGCTGGCGATCTCATCGATCAAATTAAAGTCAATCAGGAAGCGCGAAATTGGTATTTCCCGGTCACCGATGCCGGGGTCACCTACTTCGTCGAGCTCGGCTATAACAACAGTCAAGGCGGCTGGTCCGTCATCGGCACTTCCAACTCCACCCTCGCCCCGAGCGATTCTTTTTCCGATGGTCCAGTCGAATTTGCCTCCGTGCCTTTTCATCTCAGCTTCAATCGCCTCCTCGAGCTGGTCCATTTCGACCTCGAAAACGGAATCTCGCTGGTCGGCGCACTTTCCAAATTACAAAACTCCACCGACCTCAATCTCCAGCAAATTGCCGCCCAGTGGACCGACGAACAAAAACGTCTTCTCGAAACCCTCGTTGGCCCCGAATTGGTCGCACAAATAAGCCTCGGATCGGCCGGGATCGATCAAATCTTCCGCCAACGTCTCAGCGAAGCTCTCTCCGAAAAACTTTCCTCACCCAGTGCCAGCGAGCTTTCTTTCCTCCGCAACGTCACCGTCGCGCCGTGGAACGAAAGCAGCCTCTTCAGCGGGGTTGGCTCCAGTTGGAGCGGAGGCGAATCGAGTTGGTCTGGGCCAAAATTTGAACTTGGGGGTCTCTCCAGCGATACCACCAGTTGGTCGGGCCTGGCCAGTTGGGAAGCCGGCGTCGGCGGCGAATCCAGTTGGGCCGCCACGCCCGGCTCCAGTTGGAGCGCGCAACCTTTCGGCAGTGCGCCGCGCGATTTCTTTCTTCACGTCAATGCCGAGGTCATTTTTTACGGCGGCACCCATCCCGATGCCAAAGTGTGGATCGATGGCCAGCCAATCTCCCTCGCGCCCGATGGGTGCTTCCGTTATCATTTCCGCCTGCCCGATGGAGAATTCGAGATTCCCATCGTTGCGGAATCGCCCGACGGAGTGGAAATTCGCTCCGCCAAACTCGTCTTCGAACGCAACACCACCCGCACCGGAATCGTCGGAGCCACCGCTCAGCCTGTCTGGCTCGATTCCCCGATTGGTGCGCGTTGATTCCCCCCCCTACTACCCCTTAAAAAATCCACGAGGGCCGATTAGTTTTTTATTTGCCTATTTTTTGTGCTGATTTGCAGTTCGCCATCAATACTGGTATAAGTTATTGACCGAAAAGGAAATTCCTCGGTCAGAAACCATAAAATGATGAATAATTTCACTCCACGCGCTCAACAAGTCCTGGCTCTCGCCCGCAAAGAAGCAGATCGTTTCAACCATAACTACGTCGGCACCGAACATCTCCTCCTCGGCCTCATTAAACTTGGCCAGGGTGTCGCCGTCAATGTCCTCCAAAAAATGGGACTCGACCTCGAAACCGTGCGTATGGAAGTCGAAAAACAAGTCGGTTCCGGTCCCGAAACCAAAATGGTTGGCAACATTCCCTACACGCCACGTGTGAAAAAAGTCCTCGCCCTCGCCGGCAAGGAAGCCAAAACCCTCAACCATAGCTACGTCGGCACCGAACACATTCTTCTCGGTCTCCTCCGCGAAGGCGAAGGCGTCGCCGCCCGCGTCCTAAAAACCCTCGAAATCGATATCGAACGCACCCGCGGCGAAATCATGAAGGAACTCGATCCCAATTATACCCCGCCCGAAGGCGAAGCCGACATCCCGCAGGATTCCGGCGGCTCCGGCAAACAAAAAGACGTCAAAACTCCCGCCCTCCGCGCCTTTGGACGTGACCTCACCGAGATCGCCAAAAAAGGAGAGTTGGACCCCGTCATCGGTCGTAAAAACGAGATCGAACGCGTCATTCAAATTCTCTGCCGTCGCACCAAAAACAATCCCGTGCTTCTCGGCGAAGCTGGCGTGGGCAAAACCGCCATCGCCGAAGGTCTCGCCCAGGAAATCGCCAGCGGCAACGTCCCCGAATTGCTTCGCGACAAAAAAGTCATCACCCTCGACCTCGCCCTCATGGTTGCCGGCACCAAATACCGCGGCCAATTCGAGGAACGCATCAAAGCAGTGATGGACGAAATCCGTCGCACCAAAAACGTCCTTCTTTTCATCGACGAACTTCACACCATCGTCGGTGCCGGTTCCGCCGAAGGCGCCATGGACGCCTCGAACATCATCAAACCCGCCCTCAGCCGCGGTGAACTCCAGTGCATCGGCGCCACCACTCTTACCGAATACCGCAAATACATCGAAAAAGACGCCGCGCTCGAACGCCGTTTTCAAACCGTTAAAGTCGAAGCTCCCAGCGTCGATGAAACCATCGAAATCCTTAAAGGTCTGCGTCCGAAATACGAAGCACATCATAAGGCACGCTTCTCCGACGACGCCCTCGAATTTGCTGCCAAACTCTCCGATCGTTATCTCACCAATCGGTTTTTACCCGATAAAGCCATCGATGTCATGGATGAAGCCGGTGCCCGCGCCCGCATCAATTCGATGACCCGCCCACCCAACGTCAAAGACATCGAGATCGAAATCGAGACCATCAAAACCGAAAAAGAAGGTGCCATCAAAGCGCAGGACTTCGAGAAAGCCGCCGCCCTCCGCGACACCGAGAAGCAGGCCAAGGAAAAACTCGAAGCCATCCTCACCACCTGGCGCGAACAACGCGAGGAAAAGGAAGTCTTCGTCTCCGAGGACGACATGATGCATATCGTCTCCAAGTGGACCGGCATCCCGCTCAATCGCATGGAGCAAAAGGAAATGACCAAACTCCTTACCATGGAAAACGAGCTTAAAGGCACCGTGATCGGTCAGGACGAAGCCGTCACCGCCATTAGCAAAGCTCTGCGCCGCAGCCGCGCCGACCTTAAAGATCCCCGTCGCCCGATTGGCTCCTTCATCTTTCTCGGCCCCACTGGCGTCGGCAAAACCTTCCTCGCCCGCACTCTCGCCGAATTTATGTTTGGCGACAGCGACGCCATTATCCAGATCGACATGTCCGAATACATGGAGAAATTCACCGCCTCGCGTCTCATCGGTTCGCCTCCCGGCTACGTGGGCTACGAGGAAGGCGGCCAGCTCTCCGAAGCCGTCCGACGCCGTCCCTACAGCGTCGTGCTTTTTGACGAAATTGAAAAAGCGCACCCCGACGTCATGAATCTTCTGCTGCAAATTCTTGAGGAAGGCAAAATCACCGATTCGCTCGGACGCAAAATCGATTTCCGCAACACGATCATCATCATGACTTCGAACGTCGGCGCCGAAACCATCAAACGCCAGACCACGATGGGCTTCGGAGCACCGCGCAATGAGCAAAACTACGATCTCATGCGCGAAAAAATCCTGGAGGAAACCAAGCGCGTCTTCAAACCCGAGTTTATCAATCGGCTCGACGATCTCATCGTTTTCCACACCCTGGAAAAAGCGGACCTCACCAAAATCGTCGATCTCGAAGTCGCCAAAACGGTCAAACGCCTCAAATACAAAGAAATCATTGTCGAACTCGATCCGAGTGCCGTCGAATTTCTCATCGAAAAAGGCTTCGATCCCGCCTACGGAGCACGCCCCATGCGGCGCGCCGTCGAACGTTACCTTGAAGATCCGCTCGCTGAGGAACTCCTCAAAGGCAACATCAAACAGGGCGACCTGCTGATTGCCAAAAAAGGGCCGCGCGAAATCGAATTCGTGGTCAAAGAACCGGAAGCTCCCGAGCCCGCCTCGGCGGCCAGTTAAGGCATTTCCGACAAGATCTTGTCTTAAAACTATCGGTAAAAATCATCCACAGATTTCACAGATTGGCGTTCTTACGGTGGTCTGAGACACGCTGCGATTCTCTCTTATGGGCGACTTTCGGTTGCGCTTTCGGCGCATTTTTCGTAGAGCACGAAAAAGGTGATTGGAATAATCGCCGCCAGAATTTTTAATCCCACTCCGAAGACCGTGGTGAACAACCAGGTATCGTATGCAGGATTCGTTTGGAGCATGCGCACCCCCAAAATGCCCAATGCCTGGATCGGGAGAAAAACAAACAACCCGAGCGCCAGCACCGTCCAAAATCGTTCGGAGGTGAGGGCCGCGCTCCTTCGCATTGCCACCCATCCCCATTCGTCCTCCACGACCACGACCACTAATGCGAGACTAAATCGCACCGCCAGATAGATGGCAGGAATCAAAAACAGCCAGCGCACCACATCGGGACCAATCGGCAGAAAAATGATCGAAGCGGCAAATGTAACCATTAAAGTGACTAGCAAATTCGTCCAGAAAAGCCGAAACCAATGGGTGATTGCCAGGGAGAGACATTCCAAGAAGCGCGCCCGACGGTCCATTCGGTCGATAAACAGCGCCTGCAAAATCCCCCCGGTAACGACAATGCCGAAGACCAACTCGATCACCAGATTGGATTGCGCGGCAGCGACGATGTTTTCCTTGCCATAAATTTCATAGGCCGCGTAACTGGCCAGAATCTGGCACGGCAGACCGATCAACAGGACAAAACCGAGGATCACCCCGAAATATTTGGCGTAAAGCCGGCAGGCATTGCTTAAAATCTCATTCATCGAAACACGGAAGGGCGCCCTGCCCGAAACAGCACACGCCCCCACACCTGCCTACAGTGCGGAACCGGGAGCATAAGTTCAAGGGCAGATCTAAAGACTCCTCCAAAACACACAGTTTCCGGGAGCGCGCAGTCTTTGGCATCCCGCAAAAGACATTTTCCTTATACCATGACAACCCTTGAAAACCGATCTTCTGGAATGCTGTATTTGCGCCAGGAGGCCACATGGAAACATGGTGAGGGTATAAAGTTGCACGGTATAAAGTTGCACGCACCGCAGGGATCATCGGGCAGCTAGATTTTTAAAGTGGGACGACCGGGCCGGATCAGCCCTACCGGGTGAAAACACCGGTAAAAATCGCACCCCGATCTTCTACCTTGCACCGCACCTCGAAAATCCCCAGCTTGTAGTAAATGGAGCATCCCGCATCATGAACCGCCTCATTTACATCGAGACTAGCATCCCGAGTTTCTGCTTTGAAACCCGGACAGGGGTGCAACTGGAGGCGCGGCGGGAATGGACGAAAGAATGGTGGGAGGTGGCGAAGTGGAGCGACGCACTTGTTACATCGCCCATCGTCATTGCAGAGCTTGAAAACTCCCGATCAGGCGAAGCGGAAGGACATGCTGGAACTAAGTGAATGATCTTCCCCGGCTACTCTACACGGATGAAATCGACCTGATCGTGGAGGTTTACCCGAAAAACAAAATCATGCCCATGGAGCACGGCGTAGATGCCCATCACCTCGCCCTCGCCTCCTTCCATCGCTGCGATATTCTCCTCACTTGGAACTGTAAACACCTCGCCAATGCCAATAAAACGGGCCATATTCAGCTCACCAACAGTTCACTGAATCTCCACACGCCGCAAATCATCACTCCTCTCGAACTTATCGAATCCACACCATGAATCCCACCCCACCACCCCACGATGACGGTCTCGAATGGCTGCGCGATGTCCGTGCCAGGATGCTCCGGCAGGCGGACGGCGATTTCAAAAAACTCGGCGACCGCTACCGC
>JBBRFA010000018.1:0-38511 GCA_038225185.1 Chthoniobacterales bacterium | reverse complement strand
CGAAGGTAACCACCCTCAGAATTATCCCGCAAACCTTCTCAACTATGAAAAACCTAAACACTTTGGCCGGTCAAACGGCTATTATCACGGGCGGAGCCGATGGCCTCGGATTTGCCCTGGCCTCCTTTCTAACGGATCACGACGTGCGCGTGGCACTACTCGATCACAATGCGGGGTTGTTAGCGCAGGCCCGCGAGAAACTTGGTGAGGCCACCCTCACGAGTTGTGTCGATGTCACGGATGTCGAAGCCGTGCGCTCGGCGGTTGACTCGATTGCCGAGAAAACTGGACGGATAGACATCCTTGTGAATGCGGCGGGCATTACAGGACGCACGGGCATTAAGAGCCATGAAGTCCATCTCGATGATTTCGACCGGGTAATGCGTGTCAATGTGAATGGCTGCCTCACGACTTTCCGTGCGGTCGTGCCGCACATGCTCAGGCGCGATTACGGCCGGATTCTTCATTTCGCATCGATTTCTGGTAAAGAGGGCAACGCAGGGATGTTAGCTTATTCAACGTCAAAAGCTGCGGTAATTGCCATGACCAAGGTGCAGGGGAAGGAATACGCCGGCACAGGAATCACCGTCAACGCTATCGCGCCCGCCGTTATTTTCACCGACATGGTTGCCAAAATGCCTGCTGAACAAGTTAAATATATGACCGACAAAATTCCCATGGGGCGCTGCGGGACAAAAGATGAGGTTGCTGCCATGTGCGGATTTATTCTGTCTCCCGAAGCCTCATTTACCACCGGATTCGCGTTCGACCTCTCGGGAGGGCGAGCAACCTATTAATAACAACTTCCAAGTAAAAGTCCGCAACATTGAAGATCAGAATAACGTCCACTATTGCTCCCTATTTTCTGACCAAATTGTAAATTGGTAGGATGCTATCGTGGTCACTAATTGGCAAAATAAAATCACGGAACTGGCGGCCAACCTGGCTGCCGCGCATCGGATTTAACGGGAACACTTTCTGGAAAAATCGGACAGGATGCCCGATTCGGCAGCCAGGATAATCACCCGAAACATGAGCCGACCGTTTTATTATTGAACCCTTTCGAGAATAAAAAGACATAACTACCATGAGAGAAATTTTTGTTAATCAGGACCATGCGCGAGTCGGTTTCTACCAATCGGTGTTGGAGGAAGCCGGTATCCGCACGTTCATCCGCAACGAATTTGCCACTAACATTACCGAGATGCCATCTGCGTTGTTTTTCCCGACGCTTTGCGTGCTGGACGACGATGATTTTGAGGAGGCCATGCAACTCCTCGGCCCCATTTACGGCGAGGCGACAGCGCAAGCGGTTGATTGGACGTGCCCGAAGTGTAACGAGGTGGTGCCGGGAAATTTCGAAGTCTGCTGGCAGTGCAGCACGCTTCGTCCGGGTTTATCGCACAACCTGGATGGCCCGGAAGTCGACTGATTTTGATGTCTGCTGCTCGTGCCCAACCGTGTCTGACGAAAAAAAACCACTTGTCGTGACGCCCGGAGCCTGGCTGCAATTGCCATTTCCGCTAACTGGGAGGAATCGGCGGGCATGAGATTAACGCAGGTTATTGAGGATTTTTTCATACGTTTGGGAATCGGGGTAAACTTGATACCTGTCACCCTGTTTTTTGACGTGCTTCCACACCGGAAATCCTGTTATTCCCGTGTTCGATATGCTCAGAACTGAGGTTGGCCCTTGCCCCAGCAAATAAAAAACCATAGGTTGAGCCCATGAGCGAGATCATCTTTGAAGTGAGCGAAGACGAAGTGGCCGGGGGCTATGTGGCCTCGGCTTTGGGATATGGCATCCACACGGAGGCGGAAACTCTGGAGGAGTTGCGCGGCGCGGTGCGGGAGGCGTTGGATTGTTATTTTGATGAGACGATGGAAGCTCCCAATCGGATAAAAAATGGACATTTCTTCGGTCAGGCAGGCTCTTAGACTTCGATTAACGTGCCGGTGGTGACGCCTAGTTGGGAACTAGCTTTTAAAGTGCGCTAAAGGGTTTCGCCGGTGGATTCGCCTGTTATCAGCTTTTGATAGGAGGTAATGATTTGCTTCGTTTGCCCGACGTTTTGCACGAGCAACTCGATGCGGTAATGCTGGAGGCCCGCGGCGCGGAGTTAACTAAAAACTGCGCGCCTGTTTGGGCTTTGGAGTTAAAGAGGGTGTTCGGCTCCAACATTATCGCGGAAGTGTTCGGTGGTGAAAGGGGCGGTGCGGGCGGATGACAGGGGTATGCATGAGGTTAGGAAACGGGAGTTTCGGGGACAAGTGCGTTCCCAAACGTGAGTTTGGGAACGAGGGAGCGAACGTCGCAGAAGATAAATGCGGCTGTCGCTGGTGTGAAGGTGGGTTTGTGGCCCTTGATTTTGCGGCGAGGTCTTGCGGGGAGAGGAGATATTTTGTCGCCGAGATCACCACGTTCGCCATCGACGATAAGGGCATCGACTCCGGCCCGATTGAGGAGGCGAAGTTGGTCGGCGGCGGCTGAAAGTTCAAGCGACTTAGGTTTTGACGCCGTGGCGGTGGGCACATCGCACCACCCCGGGCAATTCTTCCCCGGTAAAGTTATCCGCCCGCATCCGGGCGTTGAATTTGGGCAATCCGAAATACACGGCGTCGGCTCCGTTGGCCACGGCGGCGCGCAGACACTCCCCACCACCGGCGGGTGCTAGTAATTCGGGATTGTGAGGCATGATTACAGTTGGAAAATTGCGGTGATGCGATTTATTCTGCAAGGATGAAACCGAGTCCGAAATTGCCATCTATCCTGTTTCTGACGATGCTTTTTTTTGGTCGCGCCCTGATGGCGGAGGAGGAATCGCCGCTGGATCTGGTGGTGCTGGCAGACATCATCCCGACGTTGGTAATCGAGCTTCCTTACGCGACTCCTAACAATATCACCGGGAAAACGCTTTACTATCCGGGCTTCAAAGCCAGGTTGCGACGCGGCGTGGCGCTGGAATTGAAAGCCGCCCAGGAAACGCTGCAACCGATGGGTTATCGATTAAAAGTGTGGGATGCCTGGCGTCCGATGTCGGCCCAAAAGGCACTTTATGCGGTGATTTCCGATTCGCGCTATGTGGCTGAGCCGGGAGAGGCCGCGATGCATAATCGCGGGGTGGCGGTGGATGTGACATTGGTGGATGCGGAAGGTAGGGAGCTGGCCATGCCGACCGGGTTCGATGTCATGACGCGGGAAGCGCATTATCATTATCGAGGGAAGGATCCTGTGATTGCAAAAAACCTGGCGCTTTTACAAAAAGTGATGAAGGAAAACGGGTTTTATGCCTGTCGCACGGAGTGGTGGCATTTTTTCAGCAGAAAATGGCGGGCGTATCCAATTATGGACATTGAATAGCAGGTGGCACACGCCGGGTTGTTTTAATCTTCCACCCACACCCGCACCAGGGTGGCTTTGCGAGTCCATTCACCGCTCAAAACGTGTTTTTGCTCCAGCCCGGTGGCAAAGTTACCCTGGGCTGCTATGTCGCCGATACTATTGGGCCAGCCTTTTAGCTCTGCAAGCTGCCAGCGTAACCGACTGAGATCGACCCCGGGAGTCAAAGCCACATCGGCGTTGATGGTTAACACGACTGGGCGTGGCTTGCCGTCGTCGTCGTAACCGACAGAGTAAGCAAGGATTTTTGGCACATCGGATCCGGGTTGTTCAGAATTAGAAAGATCGATGTGTCGCTCTTGCTGACGGCCGTTGGATCTAAGGGTGATGCGCCATCCAAGAACATCAGGTGCCGGTGACTTGGGTGCGATTTTGAGCCACTGATTTTTTTGGCCGCGCAGTTCGGCGGTAGATTTTATCTGGGTGACGATTTGACTGGTGGAAACTGAGGCTTGCAAAAGCTGGTTGGAATTTTTGCGGGAAATCTGCTTCTCAAGCTCAGCGGGAGGAAGTTGGGAGATAAGAATATCGTCGAACCGGGTGATGCCCTGGTGGTGGCCAAAAAGAAATAGTGGGAGAAGAGAATCGGAGGGAAGACTGACCGCGCGCAGGGAATTAAAAACCAGGTGATCGTTGACCACGAGATTCCAGCGTTGTTGTGCGGGGTCAAGTTGAAGTTGAACGCGAATCCAACTTTGGGCAGCGCCGTTTTCGTCGAGATCGAAGCGAAGCCCAGTTGAAATCCAGACGTTTTCGGTGGCGGATTTGGCGTGCAAGGCGCGCAATTCGCCTTGTTGGTTAACACGGAAGAAGCCGAGAATGGCGCCGCCAAAATCGATAAATTCCTCCTCGTTTCCATGGGTGACTGCAACTGGCCGCACCAGGATTTCGCAATAAATGATTGGGGACCCGATGAGATGTGAGGCGTCCAGATAAACAACGGAAGGTGTGGTGCCGGGGGCCAGTTGCAGGATTTGCTGCGAATGATGTTCGACGGCTGTGGTTAAGGCTGCCTGTCCCTGTAAAAGTCGCAAAGGCTCACTATCGCTGGTGAGTTCTTGTTTTTCCCAGCCATTGACCGCCTCAAAGTCGGCAAAAAAATAGGAGGCGAAAGCTGTCCTAGCACAGAGGAGGAGCAAAATGAAAACCACCCTTGTTTTTTTGGAAAATAAAAGTGGCATGAAAGAAAGTGGCGGGAGTTAGCTGGCAGGGAGCTGGCCGCAGTTGGCGGCGAGCTGGCCGCAGCCAGCAGCGACATCGATGCCGCGACGCTGACGGATGGTGACGGGAAAGCCTGCTGTGCGCAAGATGGTTTTGAATTTGACCGCGCGCAGACTGGGCGCTCCGTTGTAACCGGCGGTGGGGTTGAGCGGGATGAGATTGATGTGGGCGGGCATCCCGACTAACAAATCGGAGAGGGCGCGGGCTTGTTCGGAGGTGTCGTTTTCGTTTTCGATGAGGGTCCACTCGAAGAAAATTTTGCGGGCAGTTTTTTTGCAGTAGAAATGGCAGGTGTCGATGAGTTCTTCGAGAGGCCATTTTTTAGCCACGGGAACGAGCCGGGCGCGTTCGGCCTGGGTGGCACCGTGCAGACTGACTGCGAGGTTGTAGGGGGAATTTTCCTCGGCCATGCGCCGGATGCCGGGGACGACGCCAACGGTGCTGATGGAGATGCGGCGAGGGCCGATATTGATCCCGCGAGTATCGCTGATGATATCCAGAGCGGCCATGACGGCGGCGTAGTTGTGAAGTGGTTCGCCCATGCCCATGAGGACGAGATTACGGAGATGGCCCTGCCCATTTTGACGAAGAATGGCTTGATGATGCAGAACCTGGCTAACGATCTCTCCCGCGGCTAGATGACGCGTAAAACCGCCCTGGCCGGTGGCACAGAAGACGCAGCCCATGGCGCAACCCACCTGGGTGCTGAGGCAGGCGGTGTGGCGTCCGGGGTAGCCCATGAGGACGGTCTCAATTTGTGCGCTGTCGGCGAGTTGAAGGAGGGTTTTATGGGTAAGGCCGTCGTGGCTTGGGATGGTGTGGACGGCTTCGGGAAAAAAGAGGGGATCGAGCGTGCGGAGCCATTTTTGCAAGGGAGGCAGGAAGTCGCGACGGTCGGCGGGTTGACGTTCTCCCTCGCGATAAATGGCCCGCCAAAGGGTGTGGACGTGGGAGACGTGCAGCGGGGCCATTTGCTGGCGGAGAGCGGCAAGGGTGAGATCGAAAAACGACATGGTGGACGTATTTATAGTCCGGATTTTTTGCGGCGTCGATAGAGGGTGGCTTCGTCGATGCCGAGGATGCGGGCGGCCTCGGTGAGGGTGGAAGTGCGTTGGAGGATGAGCTTGAGGTGGACGTCGGTGAGAGCCTCGATGGAGATGGGGTCGCCGGGTTGCGGAGTGGAGGATTCCGGGCGTGGCGGCTGGGCGATGGAGGCGGGAAGATCGTCGGTATCGAGGAGCTGGGAATTACCGAGAATGACGGCGCGCTCGATGGCGTTGCGGAGTTCGCGCAGATTACCGGGCCAGGTGTAAAGGGTGAGGAGTTTTTTTGCCGCGGACGAAAAGGCGGTGGCTGGACGGCGGTATTGTCGGGCAAAAAATTGCAGATAAGATTCGGCGAAGGTGAGGATGTCGTCATGGCGTTCGCGCAAGGGTGGAAGGGTGACGGTGATGACGTTGAGCCGAAAGAAAAGGTCTTCGCGAAAAGTGCCCTGGGCGGTGGCCAGGGCGAGATCGAGATTGGTGGCGGCGATGACGCGGACATCTGCGCGACGCACTTGAGATTCGCCCACGCGTTCGTATTCGCGGTCGTTGAGGAGGCGGAGCAGACGGGCCTGCACTTCGCGGGGGAGTTCGCCCACTTCGTCGAGGAAGAGGGAGCCTCCGTCGGCGGCATTGACTTTGCCTTGGGAATCGCGGACGGCTCCGGTAAAAGCGCCGCGCACGTGGCCGAAGAGTTCGCTTTCGATGAGTTCGCGGCTAAGGGAGGGACAATTAATGGTGACGAGAGGTTTGGTGCGGCGCGAGCTGTGGGCGTGAACGGCCCGGGCGGCGAGGGTTTTGCCGGTGCCGCTTTCGCCGAGGATGAGGATGGAGGCGTCGGTATCGGCGGCGCGAAAAAGCACCTCGAAAATGCGCTGCATGGCGGGTGAGGATGAGGCAAAACTGGCCTCTGGTTGCTGGGTGGAGATTTGCTCCGAAAGAGTCTCGACCTGCTGGGTGAGGCGGCGATGAAGCCGTGCTTTTTGCAAGGTGATGGCCAATAACTCGGGTGTGAAGGGTTTTTCCAAAAAATCGAGCGCCCCGATGCGCATGGCTTCGACAGCGGTGGCAATGGAGGCATTGCCAGTGACCATGACGACGGAAGTGGCGGGATATTTTTTTAAGATGGCGGGGAGGAGTTCCAAGCCGCTGGTGTGCCCTAGCTGAAGGTCGAGCAGGACGAGGTCGAATCTGGCTTCGCCCAGGATGCGCAGAGCGGAGGGACCGTCGGCGGCGGCTTCGGCATAGTGTCCGGCGTCCTCGGCCATCTGCAAGGTGGCCGTGCGAATGAGGGGATCGTCATCAATGACCAGGAGTTCCATCGGGAGTGGGGTGGGTGGTTTCGTTGGGAACGGGTGGAAGACCGATGCGAAAATGCGCGCCGGAGCCGGGTGGGGAGATGAGTTCGAGGGAGCCGTTCATTTTTTTTGCGAGAGCGCGCGCGATGGAAAGGCCAAGGCCGCTGGAGGGTTCGCTGCCAGTGGAAGTGGCGCTGAGGCGGCGGTAACGTTGATAAAGATGTGCCCGGTCGTCCTCGGTAAAGCCTGGTCCGTTATCGGCGACAGTGACAAAGATCTGGGAGGGTGTGGCCTGGATGTCGAGGGTGATTTCGCCTGCGGGATGGATGAATTTGACGCTGTTGGAAAGCAGGTTGTCGAGGATCTGACGCAACGCAGCGGCGTCGCCCAGAGCGGGAACGGCTTGTTCTGGCAGTGTGCAGTGAATTCGGATGTTTTTTAGCGCGGCTTGATCCTGATGCTGGCGTAAAACCTGGCGGGCGACAGCGACCACATCGATTGGATGCGGTTTGAGGGCGGCGGAGGCGGCGGCTTCCTGGTTGGCGAGAAAACGTTGCACGAATTCGAGCATGCGTTCGCTGGATTGAGCGATTTCTTTAATGAGAGTGCCGGAACGATCTGAGAGGTTGGTTTCGCGGGTGCTTAACATGCGTGCGCTCATCATGACCCCGGAGAGATGACTTTTAAAATCGTGGGCGAGCATGCCTAGAAGCACGTCTTTATCCTCGGCGATATTTTTGAGGGCGTCGCGGGATTCCTTGAGGGCGAGATGCGCCCGGACGCGGGAGATGAGTTCGGCTTTGTTATAGGGTTTGGTGACGTAATCGACGCCGCCGGTTTCCAAGGCTTGAACGACGAGATTTTTATCGTCGGAGGCGGAGACAAAAATGATCGGGATCTCGGCCCAGGCAGGGTTTTCCTTGATTTTCCGGCAGAGAGCGACGCCGTCGATATCGGGAAGAATGATGTCGAGCAGAATGAGGTCGGGGATGCGGGCGGCGAGACGTTGGAGGGCTTGTTTGCCATCGAGCGCGGGGACGAGATCGTAGCCCATCATGGTGAGGATGGTGCCAAGGATGCGGAGATTTTGTTCCTGGTCGTCCACGACTAAGAGGGTTTTGCGTTGAGTGTCGTGAGGAATCATGGATTGGATTGGATGGAGTGAACTATGCGCTGGATGAGGTCGGGAAAAGCAAGGACGAGCGTATTTAATTTTAAAAACTCGAAGGATTCGACGGCGTGCTTGAGTTCGGAGGCGTATTCTGTGGCGGGCGGACAATCGCTGGCTGCGGCTTCGAGACGGATTTTTTCGGCGAAGGCGGCGATCTCTGAGAGGACCATGCCCTCGCGCAGGCCGAGCCAGTCGGTGGATTCCCACTCGCGCAGGCGGGCGGTTAGGATGGACCATTGAGCCGGGTTCTGCGGAACAAAAGCGGGGGAGGGAGTTGTTGAAGGTTTGTGAGCTGGCAAAAAGAGCGCCATTTGCGCGTATAAATCACTGCGCGAGAATGGTTTACGCAGAGAACCATCGAATCCAGCCAGATTGGGCTGGAATTCGTTGGCACGACTCGAAGCGGTGACGGCGATGACGGGCATGAGTTTAAATTGGAAATTGGATCGCAGCGTTTTCAGTGCCTCCTCGCCATCCATCACAGGCATGCGGATATCCATGAGAACGATTTGAGGTTCGACATCTTCGATCACTTGAAGCGCTTCGAGGCCGTTGCTGGCAGCGAAAATCTCATGGTGCGAGCCACGGAAAATCTCGCGGAGTAACTCGATATTGGTCTGGTTATCGTCAGCGACAACGATTTTTGCCTGAGCCAGCAGATTAAAATCGACCGCGACATGCTCCACGGCAGCTTGCACGGGCAGACGGTTGCTCACTGCCACATCGGGCAGATCCACGGTAAAAGTGGACCCTTCACCGGCCGCACTGGCGACTTTTACCGTGCCGCCCATCAGCAAAACGAAGCGTTGGACGATGGCCAGGCCCAGGCCGGTTCCTGTGGCGGTGGTGCGCTCGTCCTGAGGGCTTTGCACAAACGGCTGGAATATTTTAGCCTGTCCTTCCTCCGAAATGCCAGGACCCGTGTCGCGCACCGAGAAGCGCAACGACCACCTGCTTTGATCCCGCTCGCTCGGGGAACCCTCGACTCGTAGCGTAACTTTGCCTTGCTCGGTAAATTTTACCGCATTGCCTACAAGATTAAGCAAAATCTGGCGTAAACGTGTCTCGTCGAGAAGGAGCGAAGTCGGCAGGTCGGTCTGGATGTCGCTTGTCAAAGTAATGTTTTTTTTGGCGGCATTTTCGCGGAAAAGCCGTTCGCTAAACTTCACCAATTCTCGCACATCGACCGGCCCGGGTTGCAGTTCCATCATCCCTGCATCGAGTTTCGAGAGATCCAGCACGTCGTTTAACAGTTGCAAAAGGGCGCGCCCCGCTGTGACAATCGATTCCGCATAACGCCGCAAGGTCGGCGTTTTGGCCTCGTCCATCACCAGATCGCCAAACCCCAGGATCGCGTTGAGCGGTGTGCGAATCTCGTGACTCATCATGGCTAGGAAAGATGATTTCTGCTGCCGCGCATCCTCCGCCCTGTCTTTCTCGATGGCGTAGCGATCCGACCGGCGCATTTCCTGTAAAATCCGGCGGATCAATATCATCGCGATCCCTCCGATCCCGAGCGCCATCAACCCGATGGCAATGGAACTGATCAAGCCGGCTTGCAAATCCGATTTCATCAGCGAAGTGCGATCCTGGATGGTTTGATTAAGTAAAATCAACTCGGCATCCAGGAGATTACGCAGACGGTCCATCGCATTTTTACCCCGCTCGTCCGCGACTAGTCTTTGCGCGACTTGCAAACGGCCATGACGCGCCAAAGTGACGGTTTCCCGGGCAAAATCCGTCACCTGCCCGGCAAGCTCCTGTGCCATCACAACCCGCCCGCTATAACCGGCATCTGCCGTCTGCCGGGCGCGTAATTTCTCCCAATGGGACGGTAATTTTTCCACTGCAACCTCGTAAGGCGTGAGGAAATTCTCGTCGTTGGTTAACAAAAAACCACGCTGCCCCACCTCGATATCTTTTACTAACGATATGGCCACATTCCAGTCGAGCACCATGAGGCGCGCCCGGCGCAGATTATCGATATTATCATTGAGGCGCACCCAGGTGACTGCATTTAAAACAATCGCCGCTGCTACCAGCACCCCTGCGCAAACCAGCACAAAAACCAACGTCCGCACCTGACGCCTGCGAAGATCGGCGGCGCTCATGACCTGATCCTCTGGCAATATGCCAGATTTATCACGGCTCCCATGGGCAAATTGCAACCCGTTTTCAGCGGACTGAAAACACCATCCACCGCTGCGTTTTGTGTAAGTGCCATAAAATAAGTGACTTACAAATACTATCGCAGCATGGCATACCGACGGCTTTGCAAAAAGCTGGGATCACCACCTTTTATGCCCCGCTTTTTTCATCCACCCGTAGCAAACCTTTCACCCCGCTTGCTCTATTACGTGGGCAATCGTGCGATTTTTTCGAGGTCGAGACCGCTCATCGCGACATTCTCATTTTGATCGAAGCCACTCATTAGCAGAAAAAAGCAAAATCGCTTGCGGAGGTTGTTTGCAAGCAGGGTTCAACCAGTTCGCTGTCAGCAGCGAACCCTGACATCCGTCTGCTAACTATTCGGAGGCTCGAAAAAACTCACCGGTCCATTGGCGTGATCGACCAGGGCTGGTGTTAGCTTATTGACTGCGATCTCCATGGTCTGAAATTGCACCCCTCCCGACATGGTGGCGACCGATGTATCCGCCGCGTCGTGTCCCCTGCCCACCTGGATGAAGCCGTGTTGGGGTGCCAGCCGCGTGGCATCGTAATACCACCAGCGGTTTCCCAGCCAGACTTCAAAAAATGCGTGATAGTCGGGCGGGATTAGACCAAAGGCATAAGCACTGCCATAACGTGCCGGGATGCCCAAGGCTCGGCATAACGCCACTCCGAGGTGCGCAAAATCGCGGCACACACCCGCCCGCAAGGTCAGGCAATCGACCGCGCTGGTGTGTTCATCTGTTGCGCCGGGCAGATAATCAATGTTACTATAAATCCAGTTGCAGACACCCGCCACACGCTCGTGGCCAGGCATCATACCTCCAAATTGTTTCGCAGCAAAACGCATCAGTTTATCCGATTCACAATAACGACTGGGATAAAGAAACGGAGTCACCGCACCAGGCAGATCGACTAAAGTTACCTCTGGCGTTGGGAAGGATTCCTCCTCCAGATGAATCACCCGCTCCACCTCTGCCTCGTATAGGATTTCCAACAGCCCGGTCTCGCTCGCCAGACCGTGAAAACGCGTCACGCAGTCCGGCCCTGTCTGTTCATTAAACGGGATACCGGAACTGTTAGTCAATTTTTCCTTGTGGACCCGTTGGTTATCTGCGCGAATCACGGCGATATTGAGCAGCAGCCACCCTTTTTGATGTATTTGATAGACCAGCCGCGAAGAAATGGAAAATCGATGGATGATTTGCATGGGCGCAGTTCTCTCCAAATAAACCTGGATGGCGAGTTTATTTTGTTTCCTGAGAGAAAATCAGTGCGCTGTAAGGTCCCATGGCAACTGTTCCCGAGGCCGGGAGCTGGTCTGCCTCTTTCTGCGTCGCCATCACATCCCCCACCGCTGTGTTTTCAAAGTTGGGACTGTAAATGGTGGCGTCCGAATTCAAACGCAATTTCCACAGACCGGGCGCAGGAAATCCGATCCGATAATCTTGTTTCGCAGTGTGGCTGAGATTTATTACCACCACGACATCGTCTCCCGGCCCTTGTTCCGACCAGCGGTGATAGACCAGCACGTTTTCCGATTCGTTGAGATGATGAATGTTAATCCCCTGCCCCGTGAGCCCGCGTGAGACACCCTTAAGATTTCTTCGCAGGGCGATCAAATCACGATAAAGACGCACCGTGCCGGAAAACTCCTCGCCAAGATGCCAGTCGAGCGGCACGTCATCGCGAAACCAGCCTCCCTGCAAAAACTCCTGGCCTTGAAAGAGCATCGGAACTCCTGGAGCTGTTAACACGAGAACAGCTCCCAGACAAGATCGCTTCTGCGCGTGATAGCCCAGCGGATCCTCCGGATTTATCTCCTGCGGCACACGCGCTTTGCCGTTGGCCACTTCGTCGTGCGATTCGGTGTAAACCACCCGCTCGAAAACGTCGTCGTTATAACGATTTAAAAGTGCATCGCCGACCTCCTGCATCTTTCTCCAGCCATCCTCGCGTTTGATAAGATTATCGCGCACCGGATGCACGAAACCGGCATCCCATTGGGTATGAAATGCAGCGCCGCCATCCCCGGCCGGAGTGGTTAGGGCAGAGACGTTTCTGAGATCCTCCGCAATCAGGATTTTGTCAGGATACTTTTCGCGTATCTTGTTGTTGATATCTTGTGCCAGCGACCAGCCTTCCGCCAGCTCCGCGGCCGGGTCGTCATCCCCCCGCACGCTGCGCATATAAAGGGTCATATCGTAACGCAACCCGTCCATGTGAAATTCCTCGATCCACATCAGGGCGTTGTCGTGAATGAAATCGCGCACTTCCTGACGACCGTAATCGGGCCGGGTGTTACCCCAGGGAGTTTCAGATCTCCAATCGTTATAAAAATAAATTCCGCCCAGATCGTTCTCGCTCCAGCCATCAAATTGCCAAAGATCCAGATCGCTGGGGCCAAAATGATTATAGACCACGTCCAGGACCACTCCGATGCCGCGTTGATGTGCCTCGCGAACGAGCTTTTTCAAAGCATCGGGACCTCCGTAACTGCTTTCCACTGCAAAAATGTGCGCCGGGTTGTAACCCCAGGAAAGATCACCCGCAAATTCCGCCACTGGCATAATTTGGATGACGTTGACACCCAATCTAACCAAATGATCGAGCCGGGCAGCGACTCCCTCCAATGGATTGGCTGCGTTGGCATCTGCTGCAAACGTCAGAGCGTGCAATTCGTAAATAACCAGGCGATTATGAGAATCAAGTGTAAATGCGTCGTCCTTCCAATCGAAAGTATCCGACCTAACCACGCCATTGCCAACGGAGCTGGTGACCTCTCTGGCCCGCGGATCGATTTTTGACAAAATCTGTTTTCCGCGAGTGATAAGATAACGATATTCGTCGCCATCACTGGCTTCCTTGAGCCAGACCTGCCAGTTTCCGGTGGCGGATTTTTCCAGAGGCGTGCCAGCCTCCTCCCACTCATCCCAGGAGCCAGTGACTGCGACGCCGTCCGCATTTGGAGCCCAGACTTTGAAATAAACCCCCTGGTGAATCGCAGTGGAGCCGAGAGGTAATAACCCATAATCGGTGAGTGTATCGTGCATAAAATCTTTAGCTAATAGATCATTAATAACAAAAATGAGTTGCTGATATGATAGATCAGCAACCCATTATTTCGACATGTGAAGATTATTATAAATCAAGCTTTGTTAGCTTGCATAAACGATCCACCCACGGCCAGGACACCTCCCATGAGTAACGCCCAGCCTAAAAGGGCGGGAATCGGAATGCGTTCCTTGGTTTCCCTGGTTGCCTGGATCGGTCCGATATCCAAAACCGTTTCCTGTTTGGTAACTGTAAAGCCCCGGTAAGCGAGGGATGCTCCACCTAAAATAATGAGCGCAACTCCTACTAACAACATAGATTTCATTTTTCGATGGTAGAATCTTTTAGGCGTGAAACCTTAGGGAGCTCTGCGTCCTGTGATGAAGGCGATGACGGCTAAAACAAGGAAGACGATGAATAAGATTTGGGCGATCCAGGCAGCGGTGCCGGCAATGCCGCCAAAACCGAGAACAGCGGCGATGATGGCGACGACGAGAAATGTGAGTGCGTATTGTAACATAATTTTAGTTTTATTTTTTTGGGTTGGTATGAGATTAATTTATTGTGCGACTAGCTTGCGTATTTCATCCTCGGTTTTGCCGAGTTTGGTTTTAAGTTTACCGATGAATTCTTCGTCGCGACCTTCCGCATAGGTAAGATCATCATCGGTGAGAGTTCCGTAGGTTTTTTTGAGACGGCCTTTAACCTGATCCCAAGTTCCTTGATGGGTGAGTTTGCTCATGATGTGTTTGATTGTTTGGATGGACAACCTTACCTAAGCGAACCCCGTGCCCAGTTTACCCTGTTTCATAACCTGCTTATTATCAACATGTTGCAGCTTTTTCTACAAAGGTGGTTTTTCCCGTATGCGTGCAAAATGCAAGATTTCACCATGCCGGATCGTGCAGAATGCACGCAGGCTGGATGCCTATAATCGGCTTTTGATGAGGTAATCGGCCAGCGCATCCCAAGCCAGTGACCAGTTGCCAGATTCGGCCTGCAATTTTCCCCGGTAGTAGAGCAGATAATGCGGTGCCTCGGAAAAAGTGGAAAGACGTTCCAGAGTGGAAATGGCGGCGAATTTTTCACCACGCTCCACTTGCAGATGAAACAAGGCCAACCCGGCGGCGAGGTTGGTCTGGGTAAAAAAGGCGCGTTGCAAGGCCTCCTCCGATTTGTTAGCCACAAGTCGGGGCAACGGCGGAGCCGGAAGATTGGTTAGAACGAGCGTGACGGCTGTCTCAAACTGTCGCAGCCGGGCATGAGCGAAAGCCAGGGGGATGGTGCCTTCGGTCAGCCATTCGGGATGTTTTTTAAAGGCATCGATGACTTCCTGGGGATTGCCGCGACCGGCCCAAATGCCGAGATAAGTGCGCCTGTCTTTGATGGGAAATCGATTCACATCCGGATATTTTTTTTGAAATCCGGCCAGCAAACTTGGAAAACGTGCATCCTCGGCCAGATCGAGCTGGATAATCGCCTGGGCAAGGGTGTTGCCTCCCAGCGCCTCGATCTGATCGCGCAAACGCGAGTCGAATCGGGCCAGGGTGAGATAGCGGGCATAGACCAGATCGCGTTCTTCGGGCGGTGTGCGTCGGAGAGCTTCGGCCCATGAAAGCGCGGCCAACTCGGGTCGCCAGGAAAGCCAGGCGATGCCCTGGTTATTAGGTAAATCGGGTGAGAAACGTTCGAGCGCATTGGCTCTGCGAAAATCCTGCAATGTAGCCTGCCAGTCGCGCCGCTCCAAAATGCGGGCGGCTCCGCGCTGATAGTAAAGCTGCCAGTCGAGAGGTGCCCAGGCGAGGGTGGCATCGGCCAGTTGCAGAGCTTCGCTACCACGACCGGAGGCGATTTTTTTCCCAATCAACCCGGTATTCATATCCCACGCAGCCCGCCCGGGGAATAGTGCGGGATGCCTTAAATTTCCCCACCAAAGCAACGCGATAGCGGCCAGCCCAATGGCAAAAACGCGCGACAGCCACGGCGAAATGGGACGGCCATTGGTCGCTCCCGGCCAGGCCAGGGCAAAAAGAAAAGTGGCCGGGATAAAGGTGCCAAAGCGATGACCCGAGACATCGAAAAATCCGTGAATAACAAACAGCACCCCGCACAAAACACTGGCCAGCCGAAGCGGATGTGGACGCAGAAAAGCCTGCCGGAGCGCCTGCCAAAGCACACGTCCGATTACTAACAAAATGATGAGCGTTCCCGGCCACCCGATTTCTGCTGCCAGCCAGAGCCAGTCGCTTTCGGGATGAATAATGCCACTGGTGCCGCCAGCCAGAGAACGAAAAAGCGGCAAGACAAACGGAAACTGCCCCAGCCCGATTCCCCACACCGGCTGTTGTTGCGTCATGGCAAGTGTGTCGCGAAAAATTAACAGCCGATAGCTGTCGGAGATCGGTTTGTGAGGATCGCTGCCCGAGGTAAAGCGTTCCAACGTGTCGCCCCCGAAGGCGAGGAGCAGGCCCGCCGCCAGAAAAAGCGAGGCCAGACCCACCCAGATTTTTTTGCGCGACGGCATGGTGAGAGTGCTGATGAGCCAATACGCGCCCACTCCCAGGATGGGGAGGAGGATGCCTGCACGGGAATAATTGATCACCAGACCGTAGCCCACGACCAGGAGACTGACTGCCCAGACTGGCGTGAGACGATTTTTTTTGATCACCGATTGATGGAGCAGGGCAACGAGTAAAACGAAGGTGAGCGAAAGCAAATTGGCGGTCTGATTTCGATTGGGGAACGGCCCGAACAAGCGTTCCGCCTCCCAGAACGGCAATGGGCGGGCGGTGTGATAACCGATTAGCCCGATCACCGTGAGCAACACCATGCCCAGGGCGAAAAAAACGGCCAGCGGTTTGCGCAATTCACGGGTCCAGGCCTGCCCGGCCAGCCAGTAAATCCAGGCCAGTCCACCCAGCCAGGCGAGGTAACTGTCGAGGGCAAACCAGGGCTGCGGCGCGATGGTTCCCGGCAGGACGATGGCGAGATTTTGCACCACGGCATCCCGCCAGGCTGGCACCCCGACCCAGGCAACAGGCAAAAAAGCCGGGAGCGGCAGCACGACCAGTCCCACTAAAAAAAAAGTCCACCGACGATGCAACGCCTGGCTGACGGGATAAACCGCCAGCAAGATGGCGATGAGCACAAACATAATCGCCAAAGCCCATGTCTGCACACTCCCGCCGAGGAAGGGCGCCAGCCAGGTGACTAGCAATACCGGGGTCAACGCCCAGGCGGAGGCAGTCAAGTTAAGATGCGACACTGGAGAATCGGAAGCCGCCGCGTTGGAGGCATTGGACGAGGCGGTGGACGATGAATGGCGCTTGCGTTTTTGAGAAAAAACAGGCACTTTTCCCGCATCGGAAGACTCATTATTGTGAGGTGAGGAGGACAAGAATGATAAAGAAGCAAAATACAGACCAAAAGGCCATTGTTTTTCGTCTTCGCCCAGCGGGGCACAGCCTGTGCTAAAACAGGTTTGCCCTCGTAATTTCGCCCGCTTATGCTTCTGATTCCAACTGCCATTTTTTTTTGACTCCTGTTTATACATGTTGAACCAACGCATACTCGGTTTGCACAAGATGGTCGTGGTTACCCAGACTCTGCTGGCCCTGCTGCTCTTCGTCGTGCTCTATGCCTTGATCGTGGTGGATTTCGGGTCTGGAGAATGGTTCGGGCTGCGGCGCTATTTGATTTACGCGATTCTCGTCGCAGTGAGCCTGCTCATCGAGGGTTCGCTCGAAGCCAAATCCAGCGAGAAACTCCTCGAAACCAGCATCACCTACCGCATCAAACGCACCGCCCGCCAGATTTTTTACGTTGTGGGAGCGATCACTTTTTTTCTCTTTCTCACCAAGGATCTCACCATTTCGAGACCTTTTCTCGTCATCTATGTGATCATCCTGTTTGGGATGCTTTATCTGGCCCATAAAATCCTCCCCGGTTTTATCTCCGAGCACACTTTTAATAACCGCGACCCCGACCGCGCCATTCTCATCGGCCCGGTGCAAAACGCCGTAAAGCTTAAAAACTGGCTTAGCAAACAAAGCCAGCTCGGTTACGAAACCGTCGGCGTCATTACCGACGACGCCGAGGGTGCCGCCCTCCAAAATTTCCGCGTGCTCGGCTCCATCGAACAGACCGAGACCCTGCTCCAGGTCCACCAAGCCAACCTCGTCATCCTCACCGAACTGCCCTTTTTCTCCCAGTTTAACAAACACCTCATCCAGCTCTGCGAACGTCTCGGGGTGCGAATCCTGATTTACAGCGACATCCAGGATAAACTTGGCTACCCCCTGCAATACTTCGCCGATGGCGACCACCGGTTTTTTACCCTGCGCGAAGAACCCCTGGAAAACGTCATCAACGCCTACCTTAAACGTGCCCTCGACATCGCCATCGCTCTTCCCGTCTGCGTTTTCATCCTCCCCATCACCAGCCTTTTTGTCGGCATTTTCCATGGGCTCCAGGCTCCCGGACCTCTGCTCTACCGGCAAAAACGCGCCGGAATGCAAAATCGCACTTTTGTCATCAAAAAATACCGCACCATGTATGTGCATAATCAGCCCGAGAGCCAGCAGGCCACGCGCGGCGACTCGCGGATTTTTCCCATGGGCGCCTTGTTTAGGAAACTTAGCATCGACGAACTCCCCCAGTTTCTCAACGTTCTCAGTGGCGAAATGAGCATCGTCGGCCCCCGCCCGCATCTCATCGAGCACAACCAGCAATTTGCCAAAATCATGGGTAATTACCACATCCGCACCCTCGTTAAACCCGGCATCACCGGTCTGGCCCAGGTGCGCGGTTTCCGGGGCGAAGCCAAAGAGGAAAAAGACATCGAGGAACGCGTCAAAGCCGATATCGAATACCTGGAAAACTGGCGCCTAAGCCTCGAATTCAAAATTATCTGGGGCACCTTTGTCCAAGTCTTCCGTCCCCCTGCCTCGGCCTACTAAATTGCCGCTTTACGCCCCAATCTCTGTTCGACATTGTGGCCTTTCCGTATCATTTTCCCTGTCATGTCCACACCCGTTCCCTTTGCCAAAGGTGCCACCGAGCACATTCTCCTTCCTCGCATGGCCAATCGACATGGCCTCATCGCCGGTGCCACTGGCACAGGAAAAACCGTCACCTTGCGTGTGCTGGCCGAACGCTTTAGCCGGCAAGGGGTGCCCGTGTTTCTGGCCGATGTAAAAGGTGACGTCTCGGGTATCGGACAACCTGGCGCGTCCCATCCGCGTATCGATCAACGGAAAATCGATGTGGGCCTCGCCGATTTTGTCTTTGAAGGATTCCCGGTGCAATTTTGGGATGTTTTTGGCGAGCAAGGCCACCCCGTGCGGGCCACCATCTCCGACATGGGCCCCCTTCTCGTCGGACGTCTCCTTGGGCTCAACGATGTGCAAGGCGGCGTGCTTAGCCTGGTCTTTAAAATCGCCGACGATCAAGGCATGCTTCTCCTCGATCTCAAGGATCTTCGCGCCATGCTCACCCACGTGGCCGATAACGCTGCCGCCTACCGCACCAATTACGGCAACGTCTCCGCCGCCAGCGTCGGCGCCATCCAGCGCGGCCTCCTCGCTCTCGAAACCCAGGGCGGCAACCAATTCTTCGGCGAACCCGCCCTCGATCTTGACGACCTCCTCCAGACCGGCCCCGACGGCAAAGGCGTCATCAACCTGCTCGCTGCCGACAAACTGATCAATTCACCCCAGCTCTACGCCACTTTTTTACTCTGGCTAATGTCCGAACTCTTCGAACGTCTCCCCGAAGTGGGCGATCCCGATAAACCCAAAATCGCCTTTTTCTTTGACGAAGCCCATCTGCTCTTCAACGACGCCCCAGCCTTTCTGCAACAAAAAATCGAGCAAGTCGTTCGCCTCATTCGCTCCAAAGGCGTCGGCATTTATTTCGTTACCCAAAGCCCGCTCGACATCCCCGACACCGTGCTCGGCCAGCTCGGCAACCGGGTGCAACACGCCCTGCGTGCCTTCACTCCCCGCGATCAAAAAGCCGTCCGCACTGCCGCCGACACTTTCCGCGCCAACCCCGCCCTCGATACCGCCACCGTCATCACCGAACTCGGCGTCGGCGAAGCTCTCGTCTCCCTGCTCGACGAAGCGGGCAAACCCACCATCGTGGATCGCACCTTGATTTATCCCCCGGCGTCGCGCCTCACGCCGCTTACCCCCGAGGAACGCAAAAGCGCCATCGCCTCAAGCCTGGTTTTTGGCGTCTATGAAAAAGTGCAGGACCGCGAATCGGCCTACGAAAAACTTCAGGCACGCGCCGCCTCCTCGGGCGAGGAACCCGGTGCCCCCTCCCCCAAAATCGCCGCCGAAAAACCCAGTCCTTTCATCAAAACTGCCACCAGCATCGGCACCAGCGTCTTGCGTTCCATGGGCACCCAAATGGGTCGCACCATCGTCCGCGGCGTGCTCGGTTCCCTAATGGGCGCCGTTCTTGGCAAAGCCGTCAGTAAACCACGCACCCGCCGCTAATATTATATTCCCATGAGCATTGCCACCAAGACCGGCGACACCGGCACCACCGCCCTGATGTATGGCCGACGCGTTTCAAAAATCCACCCCCGCGTGGAGGCTTACGGCACCGTCGATGAAGTTAATACCGCCCTCGGAATGGTGCGCGCCCATGTGCCCGATCCCTGGATTACCGACGCCATTTTTCACATTCAAAAACAACTTGTCACCCTGATGGGCGAACTGGCAGTGGCCACCGAAGATCGCGAACGTTACGCCGCCGACGGTTACGATTTTGTCACGGTCGAAATGGTGAACGCGCTCACCGCTCTCGTCGATGAACTCGAAAAAAACCGGCACATTACCTATAAACATTGGGCCACTCCCGGTTACAATCTTGCCTCCGCCAGCCTCGACGTTGCCCGCACGGTTTGTCGCCGGGCCGAACGGCGCGTGGTGGAATTGGCCGATGCCGGCGAACCGGTAAATCCCGAGATCGTGCGTTACCTCAACCGACTCTCCGATCTTTGCTGGCTTTACGCCCGCTATATCGAGACCCTGGAAGAAAGTAAAAACACGCCCGCATCCTAGCCGTCCAACGCGCCCCTTAAAACTCCTGCGCCAAGAGAAATTCCTCGCAAGGCAGACAAAGCACACCCTCGCGCAAAAGCCGTTCTTTGCCCCGATAAAGCAAAAAGCGACGACTTTCGGGGTAATCCTCGGCAAAGTTTTTCAAGGCCCCGGCGCAACTTGCGCGCGCTGGAACCTGTCAGCACAAATTGATGGCCAGTCTTACGCTCGATCAATAAATGCACCACTTCCAAAAATCACCGGCAATTTTTGGATTTCATCTATTACCACCTGTGAACGTTGACTGTTCCCCGCCACCAACTCGATTAAACGTTCCGGGCGCGCAGCCAGCGAACGATGGGTCTCCGGGTCGAGCAAATCCAGCAGCAAGGCTTCCGGAAAATGATGCCTGGACCAGAGCGATTTCCCTGTTCCACGTGGTCCAAGCAAGAAAAAATGCTCTTTCCCAGTTTTACAAAAACGCGGGATAAATTCCATATTGAGGCGCGATATGGCGAAACAACCGCTAAATTGTATGGCTTAAAATTAAACGCTCCGTCCGATGGCTTCGGCTACTTTACGGATTTGTTGCACCAATTCCGCAAATTCATGGCCGAGCAAGGCTTGTTCGCCATCGCTTTTGGCATGTTCAGGGTCGTTGTGGACTTCCAACATCAGGGCATCCGCTCCCGCCGCGACCGAGGCCAAAGCCATGGCGGGCACAAATTCGCGCACCCCAACTCCGTGGGTCGGATCGACGACCACCGGCAGATGCGTTTCAGCTTTCAACACCGGCACAGCGTTGAGATCGAGCGTGTTCCGCGTCATGGTCTCAAAAGTGCGGATGCCACGTTCGCAAAGCAGGACGTTGAAATTACCTTCGCTCAGGATGTATTCAGCGGACATGAGGAGGTCTTTGATCGTGGCGCTCATCCCGCGTTTGAGCATGACGGGTAATTTGCTGCGACCCACTTCTTTCAAAAGGGCGAAGTTTTGCATGTTCCGCGCACCGATTTGCAGGCAGTCGGCGTATTTTTCGATTTCGGGGAGATCTTTCGTGTCCATGATCTCGGTGATCACGGGTAATCCGGAGGATTCGCGGGCTTCGGCGAGAAGTTTAAGTCCTTCGATGCCAAGACCTTGGAAACTGTAGGGCGAAGTCCTGGGCTTGAACGCGCCTCCGCGCAAAACGCGGGCACCACCATCGCGCACGCTGGCGGCGATCTCGGTAATCTGACTTTTGCTTTCGACCGAGCAGGGACCGGCCATAATCACGATCTCGGGTCCGCCAACGGTGACGTTGCCGATTTTTACCTTGGATTCGGTGCCACGAAATTCGCGGGCGACAAGTTTGTAAGGTTTGAGCACGGGGGTGGCCGATTCGACGCCGGGAATGGCGGCGATAGGTTTTTCGCGGATGAGATCTTCGGGACCGATCACGCCGATGACCACGCGATGGGCACCGTGGCTGACTTCGGTTTTAAGGCCCCACTCGGCGATGCGCTCGACGATGTGCTCGATTTCTGCCGGGGTGGCGCCGGATTTGGTGACGATGATCATGGCTTGCGAAAGTTGGGTTTAATCGATTACGACGGGGGGAATTGTTCACAGATTGCACAGATTTTCACAGATTTTTTGTCAGCATGACGCGGTTTTTTACTGCGTCGCACTGCGAAATCTATGGACAAATCTCAGTTTTTGAGGCCGAGAAGTTCGAGCTGCCAGGGGAGCAGGGTGCTGCTGGCGGTTTCGGGTGAACGGGCAATGGTTTCCAGAGCAACCCGGGAGCCGAGTAAGGAGGGGTCGAGGTTAAGTTCCTTACCAATGCCGTCGCGAATAGTTTTGATGCGTTCGAATTCGGCTTCCTGCGCTTCGGTCCAGCGATGGCGTTGGGCGACGATGCGTTGGGGCCATTCCGATTCGGGCAGATCGAGAGCGGCCCGCACGGCGGCATCGAAACGCTGACCACGGGAGCCGGTGAGTTCACGAAGATAAATCGGTTTGCCAGCATCGATGGAGGTGGCGGTCTCGATCATTTTACTGTTTTGCAAAATATGAAAAGTTGGTTTGTCGCGGGCTTCGGCTTCTTTTTCGCGCCATTGCCAGATGGCTCGCAGGATGGCGGCGGCGCGCCCACGTAAAGCACCGCTGCCGGTGATGCGCCATTGCTCATCGGGGTTGCGTTCGCGATCCACCGAGGCTTGTTCCCAAGCTTGCCGACAACTTTGCCGGAACCATTCCTCGCGTCCATGCCCCCGGAGTCGTTCCAGAAGCAAGTCCCTCAGCGGCAAGAGGTAATGCGTATCGTTGCGGGCGTAATCGAGCATCACAGGGGGGAGCGGACGTTGCGCCCAATTGGCTTTTTGGGAGCCTTTGGCAAGTTCGATGCCGAGGAAATTTTTTACGAGAGCGCCGTAGCCGACATCGGTTTCGCCACTTAATCTGGAAGCGATAAGGGTGTCGAATACTCCGGCAACGGTGATGTTGGCCCGACGCAACATCCGCAGATCGAAATCGGCTCCCTGGACGATCATTTCCTTGTCGCGCAAGGCTTGGGCCAATGGCTCCAGCGAAAAATCGGCCAACGGATCGATGATTTCATCCGCGCCGGGAATGCTGATCTGGATGAGACAAAGTTTTTCTTTGTAACAATGCAGGCTATCGGCTTCGGTATCGACGGCGACCAGCTCGGCGGCGGCCAGTTTTTGAGAAAAATCGACAAGCGCCTGGGCGTGGTCGATCACAGTAGGAAGAGGAGGAAGTTCGCTCAACGGAAACTCCTCAATAACAATTCCGCATTGGTTTTGGTGGCTTTCACATTGGCGAGGAGCACTTCCATGGCTTCCATGGGCGGGATGGCGGCGAGTTGCTTGCGAATGGTGCCAACGCGGGCAAATTCCTCGGGATGATAAAGCAATTCGTCGCGACGCGTGCCAGATTTTAAGACGTGGATGGCCGGGAAGACGCGTTTTTCGACCAAGGCACGGTCGAGATGCAACTCCATATTTCCGGTGCCTTTGAATTCCTCGAAAATAGCTTCGTCCATGCGGCTGCCCGTTTCCACCAATGCCGTGGCGACGATGGTAAGGCTGCCGCCTTCTTCGACATTGCGCGCGGCACCGAAAAAACGGCGGGGTTTCATCAAAGCCGATGCCTCGATCCCGCCCGACATGGTGCGTCCTTTGCCGGGATGCAAATTATTGTAGCCACGAGAAAGGCGGGTAATGCTGTCGAGCAAGATGACGACGTGCTGCCCGAGTTCGACGAGACGTTTGGCGCGCTCGATCACCACATCGGCGACTTGAGTATGTCGCTGGGCATTTTCATCAAACGTGGAGCTGTAAATCTCGGCGTCCACAGTTTGTTGAAAATCGGTGACTTCCTCGGGGCGTTCATCGACGAGAAGCAGAATCAGGTGAATCTCCGGAGCTGTGACCCGGATGGATTTGGCGATTTCCTTCAGCATGATCGTTTTGCCGGCGCGAGGCGGGGCGACGATGAGGGCGCGTTGGCCGCGTCCAAGAGGGGAAACCAGATCAATCACGCGGGCGGTGATGGAATTGGTGGTTTCATTTTCGAGGATGATGCGTTTATCGGGAAAAAGCGGCGTGAGTTGATCGAAGTGCTTGGTTTCTTTCCAATCGGCGACGGGGATGCCTTCGATGGTGTCGATGAAGTCTAGAGCCTGGTATTTTTCTTTGTCACGAGAAGGACGAATCCAGCCCGAGAGTTTGTGGCCGGCGCGGAGGCCGTGACGTTTGACGAATTGGATGGAAACGTAAATATCGGCCGGGGTGGGTTGAAAGCTGTAACGCGGCCAGCGGAGCAATCCGTAATTATCGCTGGAAAGATCGAGCATGCCTTCGACGTGGATGCGGACACCTTGGGAGAGCAGATGGCGCACAATATCGAGAATGATGTGGTGCCGGGAGCGTTCCTGGGCGAAACGAAGGCGGGCAGAGCGCCCCAGATCGACCAATTGCCGGAAGGTGGCGGCGTGAAGATCGTCGAGTTTTATTTCGCCTTCGATAACGCGATCTCCGAGTTTTAAAACCGGCCGGAGCGGTTCTTCAGAAAGTGCAGGGCTGGCCGCAGCCTCGCCTTGGCCATCAGCAAATGGCATGGGTAAAACCGGCTCGGGACTGTCTGCCGGGGTGTTTTCTTCAAGCATAACGCGTAATCAAAGTTCGGGCTGCCAGTTCTACCTGGTGTGCAAGCAACTTCTCTGTGTGGTGATTCAGGATCAGGATATTGGCCTTTCGAATTTTTTGTTCGGCTGGCATTTGCGCGTCAATGACTTGACGGGCGGTTTCCAAGGACCAACCTCGCTTGGACGAGAGCCGCTCAATTTGTATCTGAGCACTGGCTTCGACTACGATGACCGAGTCGAAAAGAATTTCACAGCCAGTTTCGTATAAAAGTGGGATTTCTGCAACATAATAGTGAGAGGGTTGCCGAAATCGTTCTGCCTGCGTTTCCCATCTGCGACGGATTCTGGGATGCAAGACGGCTTCGAGTTGGGCGCGCTTCTCAGGTTCCTGAAAAACGATGCCCCGCAAGACAGCCCGGCTAACTTGACCGGATTCGTCGATAATGACGTTGCCGAAAATTTTAACAACTGCATCCAGCACGTCGGGATCTTTTTCCAGAAGATCGTGGGCGCAGGCATCAGCCGAAAAGGTTTCGACAGTCAACCCTTCGGTTTCTCGAAAGCAAGTCCCAAGCAAAAGGGTCACGGAGCTTTTGCCGGATGCAATCCCTCCAGTGACCCCAATGACGGGCATTTGCTTATTTGGGGAAAAAGGGCAGGGGCTGCGATTCCGGAGCCAGCTCAGTTAACGGGAGCAACTCCACCAATTCTTCCTCCAATTCGGCATTTAAAATGGGCTGACCCGCAGGATTCATCAGGCGCGCTGTGACAAAGATGACCAAGTTACGCTTGAGATGTTGATCCACACTGGAGCGGAACAAGCGGCCTATGAATGGAATATCACCCAGGACAGGGGTTTTATCTTCGACTTTTTGGATGTCTTCGCGCATCAGGCCACCGATGACTACCGTTTGACCATCCCAGATACTGACGGAAGTCTGCACCTTGCGAGTGGAGAAAATCGGCTGATTGATCACGTTTGGCGTAAGCACGACGGGGGGGAGAGGTAATCCTAGGACATTAGTCCCGCCGGTGGTCTGGATCGGGCTGCCGTAATTGATAAATCCTTCAAACTCTGTGACAGAAGGTGCCAGGGTAAGATCGATTGTCTGACCATCAGGACCCACTTGCGGCTCCACTTCGAGCGTTACGCCTGTGTTACGGGTTTCGAAAGTGGTAGGCGTGGTAGGTGTAACCGGGAAAGTCGAAATTATAGTCGTGCCTGATCCGCCACCGCCGCCGCCGCCGAAATCCTGGGGAATTTGTGGTGGATCGAATTCGGTGGGATAACGGAATTCGCGAATAATCTCAATAATGGCACGCAGACCGCTTTTGGTGGTTACTCTGGGCGAGGATAAGAGATCCACACCTTTTTTCTGATCCAAAGCACGGATGACCAATTGGAATTGAGGATCGGTAAAGACACCGGAGAGACCAAACACGCCGGGAGCAGCCAGAGTGTTGCCGGTGAGGCCGAAAAGAAGTGCGTCGATGGCATTGGCACTGATTGCGGTGGTGCCGCTACGGTTGCCACCAGTGACAGGGAACTGTCCAATCGGTGCTCCACCATTGACGAAGGGAAAGTCTAAGGGAGTCCTGGACGATTGATTGCCGCCAGTGCCTCCACCGCCGAAAACGCGCTCGTTGCCGATGTTAAACTGACCCAGCAACCAGTCAAAACTTAATTCTTTGATATTGTTTTGTGTAATTTCGACAAATTTGGATTCGATCTCAACTTGTTTCGGAGCATTATCGCCATCGATTTGCACAAGGGTATCGACCAAATCGAGGGCTTCCTGGGTATTTTTAACGATTAGCCGGCTGCTATTGGTCTGATAAACCGCGCTGGAACCCGGAGGAAAGGGAACACCTTGCGCTTCGAGAAACTCTCTTGCGGATAACCTGGATGCGATCCGAGCACCAGCTCCTGCTGCATCCCCGGTGGCGGAACCCTCGGCTGGAGCGGCGGTGCCTTGGATGAAGCTGGGCGAAACCTGATACTGCTTGGTAATGAGGTCTTCGGTGGGAGTCGAAAGCGGGACGACGGAGACAGCAAATGGCTCAATCTTAAACTTCAAATTGGCAAGATTGGTGATGTAACGCAATGCTTCGATCAAGGGCACATTGTTTAAAGAGAGTGTAATTGGCGTGGATCCAGACTCCACCGAGGAAATATCGCCGCCAGAAGTGTCTAATGTGGGAGGTGCTTCAAGGCCGGGAATAACCGGAGCGGCGGACGATGGAGCAGAGGATGAGCCGGAGGCGCGGAATCCGCTTTCCAATTTTAAGACGATGTTTACGCCCCGGTTGTTTGAATCGGGTTCTGTATTATCGAGATCGCGGCTTTTAGCTTTCAAGAATTCGATGGCTTCGCGAATGCTGGCGTCCCGAAATTCGATTTTGGGGATGATGATTTCGTTGAGCTTGCGCGTGATGCGCGCCGTGCCGCGAAGATCGTCCGATGGAGATTGGATAATCTGGGCTGCGCCGAGGCCATATTTCGGAACAGGACGTTCCCAGCCTTTATCGGTTTCCCAGATGGCTTGACTGCGAGTGTGATTGTATGCGGCTCTCTGATATTCTGAACGGGCGAGGTTGACGCGTTCCTGACCGCGGCGTGCGGCCACATTGTAAGGGTCGATGTTAAGGACTTGGTCGTATCGTTTGATCGCGAAATCAAAACGTCCGCTATCGTAAAATCCCTCGGCTTCGGCGAGAAATTTGCGCACTTGTTCCACATTGGCGACAAATTTAGGGCCTACAGTTTTATTATAGTAGTCGGGCTCGGCCAGATTTTTAAGAATGGCTTGGGCTTGAGCATTTTCCGGGTCGGTTTCGAGAACGCGACCGATGACGGCTTGAGCGTCGGCAAAACGCCCTTCGTTAATGCGTTGCTCGGCGAGTTTAAGGCTGGCTTTGGTAAATTTATCAAGGGCAGTTTGACGGGCATCGGCCGAGGCGAGGGAGTCGGGGATGAGGTCGAGCGCCAGTTTATACTGGGCGGCGGCTTCGTCGTATTCGTCGTTACTGTAGTTGGCATCACCCGCCTGGATGGCTGCATCAGCTTGGGTAACACGATCCTGACGACGGGCGATTTCGCGATCTGCCACATTTTCCACCCGGCCAGAATATTGAGCTAGTGCTGAATCAATCGGAAGGGTAATCGGGATAACGATGGCTGCAGTGGCTGCCAGCAGGAGGGAGGGAACTAGTTTTTTTTGGGTCATAAAGTTGGTATGCAAAAGGGGTGGCGGATTCGTCCAGTGAATCTTATGGAGTGGCTCAATAAATAGGTTGGAAATGTCTTAAAGCTTGGGAATGGTGATGTTAATTCCGGATTTACCCGCATTGATTACCGCTTGGGAGGCATTGATGTCAATTAATTTGTAGGTAGTTTTCTCATCCTGCTTTAATTGAAACTCGCCATCCTTCTTCACGCGATACTCGGAACCATCGATCAAATTTCTGAAAAGAGCGAAAGTATCGGGCGAGTTGGCGATCACTCCCAGGACCAGAATAATCTCGGCAGTGGTTTCGGTATTCCGAATCGTCAGCTCGGATATGTCCTTGGGAGTTCCGTAACTATCGACCCCTTCCTTGATTTCGAGTTTGATGATTTCAAATTTCGTGCGGGCAATTTTATCGCCAACTTTGAGGAATTGGGAAGGTTGACGCAGATCGATGGTATTGATCTGGACTGTTTCGTTGGTGCGAGCCTTAAAGACCAGGCGGAAAGGAATTTGTTGGTATTCTTTGAGGCGCAGCTTGTCGGTAAGCGGGGGAGTGGATTGGATGTCGTTGGGGTTGGTTTTAGCCAGGAATTCCTCGCGATTGGTAAAACGATCCCCGTCTGGATCCTGCTCGGGTGCATCGGGTGCGAGAAGTTCAATCTCGTTGTCGGTAAACCATTGGTTAGGAATGCCGGGATGAATCTCCGTGAGATTTTCATCAAATAAATCCAATCGATCTCCTTCTTTGCGCAGGATGTATTGTGCAGAAACAAAAACAGTTTTGCGGTCAGGACGAATCCATTTTGCGGGATTGGCGATGGCATTGCCAGCTTCGGTAATGGGTTCGGTGGAAATCGGCTTGATCTGGTTGTTTTCGGAGTAGGGAGAAAAGTAGGAGGCAAAAATATCGCCGCTGCTTTTAACTTTAAGAAAAACAAACGCAGAGGAAACCAGCAGGATTATGACGGCAGCAAGTAACAAGGCTTGTTCGTATTTGTTCTTTATCCAATCCATAGAATCACTTGCTGGCTGGGGTTTGAGGGGTGAACTGGACCAAATCGATGATCATGCTCGTGGTGATTTTTTCCTTGCCGAGAATAACTTTGTCGAAAGTGACCGCTTCCGGGGTCGGGGTGATGCCGTCTGCTGCAGGAGCCGCAGGGGTGCTTTGCGCCGTTAAAGAACCGCGAACCGGGGTGGTAAGCGCTTCGTTTTCAATTTTTACCGCACGGATAATCATGAAGCGAGGATGAGCCGTGACTTCGTTGAGAATGTTTTGGGCCTGCCCGGGGTAGCCTTGGAATACCACTTGGAAAGGATATTTGATTAACAAAGGTTCAGCGGTTTTTGCTGCCCCAGGGCCGGCTGGCCTGGCTGCCGCGACTGCCGCAGGAGCACCTGCTTCGCCTGGCAAGGGGGACCGTATTATAGTTGCGATGGATGTGGCCTTAAGATCAATCAGCCGGGTGACCACCAATTCGATGGCATCCAATTGCCAGCTCAGCAGGCCCGCCACTTCGTTGCCGGGCAGTTCGTTTTCGTAACGATCGAAGCCCAGATAAAACTTTTCGGGCAAGGCGACATTGCGTTGCCCGGCGAGCTTGACGATTCTGGAGACGGCTTCGCGCAAACGAGCTTGAAATGTAGCTGGCTCGACGGCTGGGATGGCTCCCTGACGCTGCATAACATCATCGCGCAGACTTTCGTTGAGCGATTTATACGACTCCACCTGCTCGCGAATTTTTGTGAGATTTTCCTGGTTGCGAAAGGGCGCCTTGCCTCGCAGGGCGGTAAGGGTCAGCACACTGCCTTGATAGGATTCCACAGCGGTGTTGTATGCGGAGCGCGCGGAAAAAGTAAAATACGCCAAAGCCGCCGCAGCCAGCCCGATGAGGACGAGAAAGCTGGAAAAGACTTTATTTTCGGAAAACCAGTTCATTGCAAAGGGATGGGCTGTTTAAGGGGAAGGCGCAATTCATAAGCATAACCCCAGGTCTCCAGGTTGGGTTGCTGGCGCACGGGATTGATTTCTTTGATTTTGGTGAGATCGACCACGAAAAAAGGCGATTGCGCCAGGGCGGAAAGAAATTCGTCCACCACGGAAGGATTTTCGAGATAAATACCCTTGAGGGAAATGGCGGAGATTTCGGGCCCGATGGATGCCGCGGCAGCCGCAGGACGTCCGGGAGGTCCCGCGGGAGTGGCCGCAGTCTTTACCTCCATACCTTTGCTATCGTTAAAGACGAGTGGCTTGCCATCCTGGAGAGGTTCGAGAATGGTGACCCAGATTTTCGGGTTGGGAATACGCTGGTTAAGATCATTGATGAGGCGCACCCAGGCTTCTCTTTGAGAGACAGCTTTCAGCAGGGGGGCAGCGGCGGTATCGAAGGTTTTAACCTCGGTATCGGCGGCGGTGAATTTTTGATCGAAACTTTGCAGGAGTGCGGTCTCGGCGGCAACTTTTTCGTTGATGGCGACAACCGATTCGGTGGATTTTTTATAGTAAATCCACCAACCTGCCAATAGCACGAGGAGGCTCAATGCAGCGACAATCAATAAGGGCTGGCGGCGGGCAAACTCCTGTCGCTTAAGCACTTCTGCAGGAAGTAAATTGAGTTCGATGGGGCAGTTGCCCACACCACGCAGGGCGGTCCCGACCAGTTCGCCGAGTAAATGCGCTTCCCCGACGACTTTGTTTGCGTCCACATTGCGCGAGACAGTGACGTTACGGAGAGGATTGAAATACTCCACCGGCATTTGCATTTTTTCCTGGAAAAATTCGCGCATGTATGGCAGGGCCACCGAACCGCCACACAGGTAAATGCGAATGGGCGCGTTGCCTTGCTGCTGGGCACGATAAAAATTAATGGAACGCGATATCTCCGCATGAAGACGGGTCATGGTGTTGCGAATGATTTTGGAGACGCGTGCGACATCGGGATCGCCCGGCTCGGCATAAGCTCCGCCCAAGCCGACAAAACCATCTTTTTTCTTCCGTTTCTCTGCTTCCAAAATAGATTCGTTAAAATCTTTCGCAATTGCGCCGGTTATGGTGCCGCCGCCGATGGGAATGCTGCGGCTAAAAACTTTTTGCGGTTCGATGAAGACCAGGTTCGTCGTGCGCGCCCCGATATCGATCAGCAGCGAACACCCTTTGACATCGGCATAGTTGTAACGAAAAGCATTGTATAAAGCCATCGGCGCCACATCCACCAGGCTGGTCTGTAATCCGCTCGCAGTGACTGCCTGATCGGTCTCGGCCAACAAATCGGATTTGATCGCCACCAGGACCACTCCCAGTTTGGAAGTGTCGCTTCCGGCCACCAATTGATAATCCCAGACGACTTCGTTAATGGGAAAAGGAACGTTTTGCTGTGCTTCGAACCCAATAATTTGATCGATCTTGTCTTCATCCACGGATGGTAGCTTGACGAATCGGGTAAAAACCGATTGCGCTGGCACACAAGTGCCGACGGGTGAAGGGCGGAGCTTGAGTTGACTCAAGAGATCTTTAATCGCCTCGGTGATGTGCGGTCCCCTGGAGACTTCGGCACTCCCATCCACGACGAGATCGCGGGTAAGATATCGATCCAAAACAAGTCCCCCGTTGTCGGCGGTAAGAAATTCCGCGAGGCCGACAGTTTGTGTTCCGAGATTAAGACTCAGCAAGCGAGAAGAAGCCATCCGTGGGAATTAGCGGAGATTGGTCTTGATGGCCTCGTAGCGATCCCAATAAAGGGGTGCGAAAGGAGATTCACTTTTATTACGCAAATAGCCGGGTTGCTGCGGCGACGTGGTCCACCAGCCGGATTTTTCATTTTTCCAGGGACCGAATGCCTGGAGCGCACCTTGCTTGGTAATTTCCACACTGATTCTTTCGATTGAAGTGGCAGTAAGATTTTTGCCTTCCATGATTCTCGAAATCGAGCGCGGCGAAATATACATCACCGAATTCAAGCCCTTGCCAGCGGCAATGTCCACGTGCGTTACTTCCCCGACAAAAACGGTTTTGTTAAGTTGCACGTAGTATTTAAAGGTCAGTTCTTCAGTAAATTCGGGTTCTGCAGAAAACTCTGCTTCCACCTCCAGCCATTTACCTGGGGGCGGGGTTCGTTTTTTGGAACCAGAAAATTGGATGTCGGGTGTGTCAACGACTTCCACGCTTATTTTGGTAATTTCATAACCTGTGGATCGACCTTGTGCGGAAAGAGGTTGCGATAATCCAAAGACCAATGCCAATGCGACAGAAAAGATTCTGATCTGCGATGAAATAAACATATACCTGATGATTCTAGGGGTTGAGAGGGATTCAAATAATCAATGGATCGCTCTTTTGTAAAGGGTAATCTATTTTTTTACGAAAGTCGCAAGGTCGGGGTGACCTCGGAAAAATTCAATCGTTTTCTGAATGCCTTCCTCAAATGACACTTTCGGCTCCCATCCCAGGACTGCTTTTGCCCGGGAAATATCGGGTTGCCGCACCTTGGGATCGTCCACGGGAAGCGGATGATAACTGATCTGCGACTCCGTGCCGGTAAATTCAATGATCTTTTCGGCAAATTGTTTGATCGTCATTTCCCCAGGATTCCCGATGTTCACCGGTTCGTGGAAATTCGATTGCGAAAGTCGGTAAATTCCATCGATCAAATCCGACACATAACAAAAACTCCGCGTCTGGCTTCCGTCACCAAAGATGCTTAGCGGCGTGCCCGTTAAAGCCTGGCCGATGAATGCCGGCACCACCCGACCGTCGCGCAGCCGCATTCTGGGGCCGAAAGTATTGAAAATGCGCACAATCTTCGTATCGACTCCGTGAAAACGGTGATATGCCATGGTGATCGCCTCGGCAAAACGCTTGGCTTCATCATACACTCCGCGCGGCCCGATGGGGTTCACGTTACCCCAATAATCCTCCCTCTGCGGATGCACCAACGGATCACCGTAACATTCGGAGGTCGAAGCCAGCAAAATCGTCGCCTTTTTTGCCTTGGCCAATCCCAAGGCGTTATGGGTGCCCAGCGCACCAACTTTCAAAGTGGGAATCGGATGCTCCAAATAATCGATGGGGCTGGCCGGCGATGCGAAATGAAAAATCAAATCCACGTCTTCCTTCAGGTAAATGTAATTCGTCACATCATGCCGCACAAACTTGTAATCGGGATTCCCCGCCAAATGCGCGATGTTGGCGTCGTTACCGGTGATAAAATTATCGATCCCAATGACTTTGTATCCTTTGGAAAGTAAAAGATCCGTAAGATGCGATCCCAAAAAACCCGATCCACCGGTCACCACTGCTGTTTTTTTATCCGCATTTTCTCCCATGACATCGTTTATTAAGGGCAACTCCTGGCCTTGGCGAGAATTTCCCTTCAATTTTTCAAAGATTTTTTCCACTAACGCGCTCCACTTCCAAAAAATACCGCCGGGATGGTCTTGAATAAGATTTTTATATCCAGCCACAACGACCAGTTATCAATGTAATCCAGATCGAGCCGCACCCAATCGTGGAAATCCTGCACTTCGTTCCGACCCGAAATCTGCCACAGACAGGTGAGCCCCGGTTTGACACTGAGCCGACGCCGATGCGACGCACTCTCGAAGCGCGCCACTTCGTATAAAGGCAACGGGCGCGGCCCCACCAGACTCATTTGACCTCTCAGGACGTTGAATAGCTGCGGCAATTCATCCAAACTGTATTTGCGCAGAAACTTGCCCAACGGCGTGATCCGCGGATCCTTGTCGATTTTAAAAACCGGCCCGCTCATTTGATTCATCGATTCCAACTCCGCCTTCCGCTGCTCGGCATCAGAAAACATCGAACGAAATTTATACATCGGGAACGGCTCCCCATGCCGTCCCCCGCGCATTTGCCGGAAAATCACTGGCCCCGGTGACGAAAAACGCACCGCCAGCGTAATCAGGAGCAGTAAAGGCGACAACACCACGATTCCCACCGACGCTCCCACGAAATCCATCACCGACTTTACCACCAATGCCCATGAAATATCGGGCGCAGTCCGAAAGACGAGCATCGGTTGGTCCCCAAAAAAATCAAACGTTGGACGCGCCACCGACGTGCGGATGAAATTGGCCAGCACCCAAGCCTCCACCCCCTCCGCTTCGCAGGCCGCGATGCCTTCCTCGATCCGATTCATGTGCAAATGACCTCCCGCAAACAACACCCGCCCCACCGAATGCTTGTGCAGACTCTCCACCAGCTCGCTGATGGGCTGTTTCTCAATGTCGATCTGCTCCACAATCTCCAATCTCGCCTTTTGTTCCGGCGAAAATCGCTCCAGCAGTTGCTTGATATCCAGCGGCACACCCACCGCAATGACCTTTTCCCGATACCCTTCCTTATCCAGACCGCGCGACAACCGACACACTATCCAATGCCGTTTCAACAATAAAAAAATCGTTCCCAACACGCCAAACCCCGCAAAAACCGCGCGACTCGGCACGTCCAGACGGAAAAAAATCACGCAGCCTGCGATCAGCACCGCCATCCACAAACCCGCCCGCGCCACCTCACCCATGGCCTGCCCAAAATTTTTCTGCAACAACCCCCGATAATATCCCTGGCTCTCCAATAACAACGGCCCAAATGGCATGATCACCACCACCAACCAAAGAAAATGACGAAATGGCGGCACCGGATAAATATCGAAATACAAAGTCGCCCAATACCTCAGAAAATGCGACAACCACAAAGCCACCACCAGCAAAGCTGCATCGGTGAACTGGTTGATCTGTAGATTGATTTCCTGTCGGCGACCGGTCATGGTTGGTATTTCAGAAAAGGGAGATTACTCTTACCCTCACATCATGCCAGACCAGAGATCAAACATTTTTAGCGCACCCCGCTCGCGCGTCGTCGCCACCATTAGCAGCCCAGCCGGCTGGCAACAGGCACTCGCTTTGGAAAAAAACTCCGTCGATCTTCTCGAAGTCCGCCTCGATTTGCTTCTGGCCGACGAAACCGCCCTCCCTGGCCCGCTCACCGATCTTCCCCTGCCCATCCTGCTCACCGTGCGCGGCCCCGGCGAGGGCGGTCGGGGGCCGGCCGAGGAGGCAGATCGACTGACTCTTTATCGCCTGCATCTGCCCCACATTGCCGCTCTCGATCTGGAACTCGCCTCCGCCGCGACCGGGGGCGCATTGCTTGCCGAGGCCAAAGAGGCGGGCGTGGCCATCGTTTTGTCCATCCACAATTTCGAGACCACGCCTCCCGTCGAAGAATTGGAAATGAAAGCCAGGCGTGCCGCGCAAGTCGGTGCCGACATTTTTAAAGTCGCCACCACCACGAATACCGTGCCGGAATTAATCGCCCTCTTAACCTGGTTCGATACCCCGCATCCCCTGCCTCTCGCCGCCATGGGCATGGGCCGCCTTGGAAAAATCTCGCGCCCTCTCCTTGCCCAACTCGGTTCGCAATTAAACTACGGCTACCTCGATCATGCAGTCGTCACCGGCCAATGGCCCGCCGTCGAACTGCGCCGTTTCTTGAATGAACTCTCGTAAACTCGGGGAGCGCGGGCGTTTTTCTCCGCCAGTGCAATGCCCCATTTTTCCCAGGGCGCCAGCCAACCTTTTCCCAGCGACATCCGCTCCCCTCCGGCGGGCGAATCGGTGCGCATGATTCCGCACCTGCTCTTTCCCTTGGTCGCCGCCCTTGGCTATACCCTCGGCAGCCTCACTCTGAAGCGCGGGATGGATTACGGTATCGGCACCTGGCGCACCACCTTCGTGGTCAACCTCACAGCGGGCGTGCTTTTTCTGCCCTTTCTTTTCCTGGGCGGAAACTGGCTCGGCTGGGAAAAAATTTATCAACCGCTCGTGGCCGGCGGCTGTTTTTTTCTGGGTCAAATCTACACCTTCCGCGCCATCACCCACGGCGATGTCTCCATCGTTGCCCCCGTGCTGGGCACCAAATCGATCCTCATCGCCGGCATTTCTGCGGTGTTTTTACGCGATTACATCCCGTGGACGTGGTGGGTGGCCTCGGCCCTTTGCGTGGTCGCGGTGGGCCTGCTCGGAGGTCGTTCCCATTCACCGCTCAGCACTGTGCGCCGCACCGTCGGCCTGGCCTTCGTCAGCGCCGTGGCTTTTTCCATCGCCGACGTGCTCGTGCAGGTCTGGGTGCCAGCCTGGGGCGCGGGACGATTTTTACCGCTCATGTTTGGCACCGTGGCCCTGCTTTCCTTGAGTCTTGTCCCCAAGTTTCATCAACCCCTGTGGCAAATCCCCCGGGGCGGCTGGAAATGGTTGCTCGGCGGATCGGCCCTCATCGCCGGGCAGGCAGCGGTAATGGCCTACGCCATCGGAGTCTTTGGCAATGCCACGGCGATGAACATCGTTTACAGCACGCGCGGCGTCTGGGCCATCGTGCTCGTCTGGGCCATCGGCCATTGGTGGACCAGCACCGAGCAACATCTCGGGCGGGCCGTGTTAATCCCACGACTGCTAGGTGCCCTGTTGTTGGTGGCCGCCATTGCCCTGCTTTAGCCGTGGCGGGGCAGGATCAGCGGCAGCGCAGAGGAAGAAAACCGCTGTAACCATCTCTGCGAACTGAATGTGATCGAACAGGTGAATAATGTCTGCCAGACCACCGTGGTTGAAGATGCCTGGGCACGCGGGCAAATGCTGGCCATGCATGGCTTGAGCGTCGGCATCCTGCACGATTTGCAAATCAGCGCGCGTAATCCGGCCAATTTAGCGTCGGTCTATTCCAATGCCTTGCAGCGATTGGCGAACCCGGCTGTCGCAGACTAAAAAAGATTCACATTTGCACGGGCGAAAAAACGTGTTATTGAAAACTTCCACAGGTGAAAGTTGATCCATCGGTCTATCGATCACGGTTACTTTTACTCAAAATCATGCGCGGTTAGCTCAGTGGTAGAGCACTACACTGACACTGTAGGGGTCGACAGTTCAAACCTGTCACCGCGCACCATTTTTTCGTCCTTCCAACTTTCTAGCTCAATCCATGGCCATCATCACCGGTTTTCATCATGTCGCGATTCGCGCCCTCGATTTTGAGGCCAGCGTGCGTTTTTACACCGAGATTCTGGGGCTAAAAACGCGGGTTACCTGGGGCGAAACACCGCGACGAGCCATCATGATCGACGTGGGCGACGGCAATTACGTGGAGATTTTCGAGCGCGAGGTCTCCACTCCCGAATTGGAGGCCACCCTGCTCCATTTTGCGCTGCGCACCGACGATGCGGCAGCCATTTTAGAAATTGTGCGCGCTGCCGGTGCCGAAATAACCATGGAACCCAAGGAAGTCACGATTGATTCCAACCTCGGTCCCATCCTCGTAAAAATTGCCTTTTTCAAGGGTCCCGATGGCGAGGTCATCGAATTACTCGAGAACGCCGTGCTGTAAATCGGGCACCTCATTATGGCGGGCGACGGCAGGAGGCTGATGCGGGCAGGAATCCAGGCGGAAAATCGAACGGTAGCCGTGGGATTTTCCAGGATAAAACTTCCATCGTGGAGCGCGGCAATTTTCGCCAAACGTTCTCCTTGGGATGCCACCACGACGGTCCTGGACGCGCCGCCACAGTTTATGGGTGATCGGCGAAGACTTTTTTGAGTCCGGCAGGACGCACCACCCCGCGTTCGGTGATGAAACCTGTGATGAGCGGGGCGGGGGTAACGTCGAAGGCATCGTTGCGAGCGGCGATATTGGGCGGATAAATGGACACCCCGGCCAGATGGGTGACCTCGCCGGGGGAACGTTCTTCAATGGGAATTTCCTTCACGCCATCGCGCAGGGTCCAGTCGATGGTGTTGCCAGCGACGGCGACGTAAAAGGGGACGGCATGTGCCTGGGCGGCAAGCGCTTTGAGGTAGGTGCCGATTTTATTGGCGACATCGCCACGGGAGGTCACACGGTCGGCGCCAACGATGACGACATCGACGAGACCACGTTGCAGGAGATGCCCGGCGGAGTTGTCGGTGATGACGGTGAGCGGAATTTTTTCCTGGGAAAGTTCCCAGGCGGTGAGGGCGCCCTGGATGCGGGGGCGGGTCTCGCTTACCCAGACATGGAGGGGGAGGCCAGCTTCCTGCGCGAGATACATCGGGGCGGTGGCGGTGCCGAGACCGGGGGTGCCGAGTTTGCCGGCGTTGCAATGGGTAAGGATCTGGAGCGGGCCGGGGGTGGTTTTGGCTTTGTGCAGTTTTTTTAGGAGGGCAAGCCCGTGGCGTCCGATTTCCTCGGTGAGAAAGGTTTCCTGTTTAAGAATGGCGTCGGCTTTGGCGAGGGCTGCTTCGAGACGTTTGGCGGGGGGTAAAGGCGCCAGGACGTGGCGCATGGCTTCGAGAGCCCATTGTAAATTCACCGCTGTGGGCCGGGTATTGCGCAATAATTCGAGCGCCGCCCGCAGATTGGCATCGGATGGATCGCGGCGGATGGCAAGCACAACTCCGTAAGCAGCGGTAACTCCGATGAGGGGAGCCCCGCGCACTTGCATGGTGAGGATGGCGCGGGCGGCTTGTTCGACGGTTTTTAGGCGGACAATGCGGGAGGTTTGCGGGAGCAGGGTTTGATCCAGAATTTGGACCGTGGCGGCATCTGCCGAGAGCCAGATGGTGCGAAAAGAGGAAATGACGGCTGGCATGAAGTGGAAAGTGCTGCGGCTTTAAATCTGCGAAAAAGCCCGGCAGAGATCAAGCAAAGTTTCCCAGAAGAGAGAAACAGGTGGTGCCGAGGCAA
>JBBRFA010000017.1:0-39343 GCA_038225185.1 Chthoniobacterales bacterium | reverse complement strand
AAAATTGCGTGTCGGTAAACAACCCGGCCATTTAAAACGAACAAATAAGAAACTAACAAACTAACTCAATAATACTATGTTAAACAAACTAAACTCCAAAAAAACCGGGGGCTTTACCCTCGTTGAAATCATGATCGTTGTTGCGATCATCGCACTGTTGGCCGCTGTGGCAGTCCCCAGCTTCCTTCGTGCTCGTCAGCGCTCACAAGCTACTTCCGTCAAAAACGACTTGCGTCTCATTGATGCCGCCGTGGATCAATATGCGATTGAGACCAATCGTGCACCTGGATTCGATGCTGACGCAGAGGATATTGCTGATTACTTAAAAACCGGCACGCGGCTACAAACTGCTGCTGCTGCTGGAACTATAACAGATCTTTTCGGTGAAACTATTGATGTTCCATCCGTTGATAGTTTGCCTAGGGTTCCTGCTAAGACCTACACCGATCTGGCAGACGTTGCTGATGCAAGTTTCTGGGCACCTTACGAATCCGAATAATTCTGAAATAAAAATTATTAGTCTTCGTTAAGACATTTTAAAACCCTTCGAGGCAACTCGAAGGGTTTTTTTATTTCCCTGCCACGACCAGTTTCACTAATATACCCCAATTGCAAGTCGCGCCCAAAAAACCACCCCACCTTGGCTACCTCCTCTGGGTTGTCGCCGTCCTCGTGGCCTTTTCCTCCCTCACCTGGCTTCTCTATTTCCCCAGCCTGCATAGCCCCTTTCTCTGGGACGATTTCTTTTTGGTCAAAAATAATCCCCTCATCCGCTCCCCCCACCTTTTTTTTGAAGCTTTCCGTCATAATCTCGGCGCCGAACCGTCTTCCAATTTTTATCGCCCCATCCAGACACTGTCATATCTCTGGAATTATTGCGTCTCGGGAAAGGATCCCATCCCGTTCCGGTTTTCCAATTTCCTCCTCCACGCCGGCAACGGCCTCCTTCTTTTTCTTTTTTTGCGGCAATTAATCCACCGCGCAACCGCCGCCTCCACCCAACCCCGTCTCCAGATTTTCGCCGCCCTGCTGGCCCTCGCCTGGGTGGTCCATCCAGTTCACAGCGCCACCGTCGCCTACATCGCCGGTCGCGCCGACAGTCTCGCTCTCTTTTTTGTCCTCGCTGCCTGGCTGCTGACCCTTCGATTGTTCCACCCGCTCCACAACGTCGATTCACCGTCATCCCCGTCCATCAACAGCCTCCTCGCCCTCGGCCTCCTCTGGTTTCTCGCCCTTGGCTCCAAGGAAGCCGCCTTTGCGGCACTGCTCGTTTTCGCAATTGCCTTTTTCTTTCTCACTAAAAAAATCCCACCACCCAGGCGCATCCTCGCCAGCGTCATTCTGCTCGTCGTTCTTGCTTTTCATCTGATTCTTCGCTTCAGCGTCAGCAGCATCGTCGAACCCAACCGCGCCATCAGCCCTTGGGCAGATCGCCCAGGCCTCATCCTCCGGGCTTTGGGAGATTATTTTCGCATGATCATCTGGCCCGATCAGTTGCGCATGGAACGCCAGATCGTGATGAAGCCCACGTATTATCTGGATCCTGCACAATTCGATCCCCTCTTTCCCTGGTTGGGCGTTCTCGGCGTCCTTTTTATCCTTGTCCTCTGCTTTCTCTTTTTTAAAAAAGGCGACCGCCTTCGCCTCCGCCGCCTGGGCGTCCTCTGGTTTGTTCTTCTGCTTATGCCCGTTTCCAATCTGCTTCCCCTCAATGCCACCGTGGCTGAGCATTGGCTTTATCTACCCTCCGTCGGCCTCTGTATCGCCCTCGCCGGCTGGTGGTTGGAGCAGGGAAAAAAAATCCAGTCCGCCGCGCTCGTCGTGCTCATCCTTTGGAGCGCGGGCCTGGCCTGGCGCACCCACCTTCGGGCCGCCGAATGGAGTTCGCCCATCGTTTTTTTCGAGTCCACCATTCGCGCCGGGGGTGACAACGCCAGAATGCGGGTCAATCTCGCCAGCGAATATCACCGTGCCGGTCGCTCCAGCGAAGCGGTTAGCCAACTCGAATTCGTCCTAAAACGCACCCCCGACTATGTGCAGGCGCGACACGTCCTTCGCGGCATCCTTATTTCTCAAGGTAAACAAGAGCAGGCAGATGCGTTGGTCCAGCAAAAAGCGGCCCCGTTTGGCAAAGGTTTTCTTGGAAGGCTCTATCTCATCCGCAGCCAGTTGGAGGCAGGCAACACCGTCGCTGCCGCCCCCGAACTCGAAAAACTCCACGCCCAATACCCTCAATCTTGGTTTGTCACCTCCGAAATCATGCGTTTCTATGACGCAACAGGTCTTCCCGACCGCAAAAAAGCACTCCTCGAGAGCTTCGCGTCTGCTCAATGGTGGCACGCCGAATCTCTCCTCCAGCTCGCGGCCCTCGCCACAGCCGACGGCGACACGGGCACTGCGCGAAAACTCTGGCTTCAAACCGCCCGCCTCGACATCCGCAATCCCGAACCCTTCAATCAACTCGCCCTCATCTCACTTCAGGAGGGCAATCCTGCCCTGGCCGCTGACTATCAACAACGCGCCCTTCGCCGCGATACCGGTGCACGTCAGCAGGCCATTCTCCGACTCATTCAGCAAAGCAACCAGAATTCCGATCCCTGATGCAATCCTTACCCCTCAAGGCTGGCCTTTTTCACCTCTTGGGCGTGCTCCTTATTCTCGCAGTCATCGGTCTGGCCTGGCATCCCATCTGGAATGGTGAATTTCTCTGGGACGACTCCTTTCTGGTTACAGGCAATGACTTCATCCGCAGCCCCTGGCTCGCCCTTGAAGCCTTCCGCCATTTTCTTTTCACAGATTCCAGAGGCGAATTCTATCGCCCCATCCAGACCCTCTCCTATCAATTTGACTACTGGCGGGCGGGCCTTTCCGCCCCCGCCTTTCACCAGACCAGCCTCGTCATCCACGCTGCCAACGGCGTTCTTATTTTCCTGCTGGCGGAAAAAATCGTTCCGCGTCTCGGCGGCATTCCCCCGCTCCAGGCTCGCTGGCCTGCCCTCCTCGTCGCGCTACTTTGGGCGGCGCACCCCGTCCATAGTGCCACCACCGCTTACATCTCCGGTCGCGCCGACAGCCTTGCCCTGCTCGGCCTGCTCATCGCCTGGTTTTTTTGGGAAAAAGGGGTGGAAACCTCACCCCGCAAAGCCGCTCCTGTCTGGTTTGTTTTCGCCGGTCTGGCCGCACTCGCCGGCTGCTGCTCCAAGGAAATCGGCCTGATGTTTCTCGCCGGATTCGTCCTGCATCTCTGGCTGCTGCGCCCGGAACTTTCCGCCCCGCTCAAAACGCGAACCTCCCTCGGCGCCCTCCTCATTGCCGGTGCCTATCTCCTCCTGCGTCAGTTGCCGGAACCTAACATCGCGCCAGCCGCCGCGGCCGCATCCTCCCACGTCATGTCACCCGTGGTGTTATTTTTCCGTGCTCTCGGTGACTACGCCCGTCTGCTCGTCTGGCCCGATCAATTGTTCATGGAACGTCAGGTCTCCATTCCCACCGGTCTCTTCACAGATCCGGTAAAAAATGACCCGCTTTTTCCCTACCTCGCCTGGGTTGGCAGTGCCTTTCTCCTCGCCCTGCTCCTCTCCGTGCTATGGCAGGCGAGGGGACAACGCCTGCGCTGGTTCGGTGCCGCCTGGTTTCTCTGGGTTCTGCTGCCCGTCTCCAATTTACTTCCCCTCAATGCCACCGTGGCCGAGCACTGGCTCTACCTCCCCTCCATCGGATTTTTTCTCTGGATCACGGGCTGCCTGCTCGCCCTGCCGCCGCATTTTTTCCGCCCAAGCCTCCTTCTTCTCTCTCTTGCCGTCGCGCTTCTCGGCGCGCGTTCCCACATCCGGGCTCATGACTGGGTCTCCGCCTCCGTCTTCTACCATGCCACCATCCGCGACGGAGGGGATAGCGCCCGCGTCCGCATTAATTTGGCCGGCGAATATCAAAAACGCGGCAATCTTCACGAGGCAGAGCGAATCTATCGTTCCGTCGTCAGAGTCCTGCCCGACTACGCCCCGGCTCGCGCCGCCCTTACCCGCAACCTCGAATTGCAAGGCATACTCCCTGCCAGCAGTCCCCCTGCTCCCAACGCATCTAGGCTGGACCATTTGCGGGCGGCATACACCGCTCGCCCCAACTCCTGGCCGGCTGCCCGCGCCCTCGCACACCACCTGCAGGAACGTGGCCAGCCACAAATCGCCCTTCAAATCCACGAAGGTTTTGCCACCAGGAATCCCTGGAAAAAACAGGCATGGGAAGCAATCGGTTCCCTCCAAAGCAGCGCTGGTCAGCCCGGTTTCGCTGCGAAAAGTTATCTTACCGCCGCCAGGCTCGACATCCGCGATCCGCAACCCCTCAACCTCGCCGCAGCCATTCTCGCCGACGCAGGCCAGATCAAAGAGGCGATCCGCCTTCAAAAACGCGCCATCGCCCGCGATCCCGGTCCCAGACAACAGGCCCTTCTGCAAGGCATCCTCGCCCTGCCCGCAGATTAACGTTTCTTTTTCGCCACGGACTCTTCGCCGCTGTTGGACGAATCTCCGCCCGTTTTGGCGGCGGATTTTTTGCCCGAGGCACAGCAGGGGGCGCTGCAGCAGGACGATGCGCCGCAATTTCCGCTGCCGCAATTTTTGGTGGCACAAGACGATAAAAAAGCCAGAAGTGCCAAAGGAAGGATAATCTTAAATATCATAAATAATCATTACCCTGCCAATTCGTGAATGCAAGAAGGCTGATGAAAAAAATCTTCCTCAATTCAGCTCCGGATCATCCGGTAATTCCGCCAGCAAACGCAGCGTCGGATTCACCGAGCCAATCAACCGTTTCCATGTCTTCCCGTCGGCCCGCCGCAAATCGTAATCCGACTCCATGACCACCCACGAATTTTCCTTTAATTCTGCCTCCAACTGACCCAACCCCCAGCCTGAGTAGCCGATAAGTGCAAGAAACTCGCTCGATTCCTCGGCCACCCACGCCTCCAGCTCCTTGAGCGGCAACGTGTGGGTAAACTCCGTGCGCCTCGCTTCGTTATTCCATTCCAAACGCGCCATCATCACCCGATTCGTGCCCACCGGTCCACCCACGTAAAGCGGGGCGTCCACTTCGATGTCGTCCGGCTTTTCAAAGGTTAAATCCGAATAAAGCTGCTGCGTGGGACGATTGATAATAAAACCAAACGCACCCAAAAGTGGATCGTAGCTCACCAGGTAAACAATCGCGCGGCGAAAATTCGGATCAAGCAACGTCGGGTGCGCGAGCAGGATTTTGCCGGGTAAATCGGAGAATTCGGACGCCATTCACCCATCATAACGCGATTCTTCAAAAAATCAGCCCAAACTCCAACTCACCGCCTCGTTCTCCATCCCCCCGCTTGACGCCAACCCCTGCACGATCCATTTTGCAACTCTATGGCTTCTTTTGATATGATCGTGATCGGTGGTGGACCAGCAGGCTATGTCGGAGCAATCCGCGCCGCTCAACTCGGTAAAAAAGTTCTTTGCATCGATAAAGATCGCGCTGGCGGCACCTGCCTCAACTGGGGCTGCATCCCCACCAAATCCCTCCTCCGCAACGCCGAACTTTACCACTTGATGTCGCATAAAGCCGCCGACCTCGGCCTCAAATTCGACAATCTCAGCTACGACTGGAGCAAAGTCATTTCACGCAGCCGCGGCATTGCCGACAAACTTGCTGGCGGCATCGAATTCCTCTTCAAAAAAAATAAAATCGCTTACGTCCTGGGCGACGCCTCGATCAAAGCACCCGGCAAGATCGAAGTCAAAAAAACCGACGGCAAAACCGAGTCCCACGACGCCCCGCACATTCTCGTCACCACTGGCGTTGCGACCCGCGAACTCCCGAATTTCCCCTTCAATGGCACCACCGTCGTCGGCAGCAAACAAGCCATGGTCCTCGCCCAGCAACCTCGCAGCGTCATCGTCATTGGGGCCGGAGCCATCGGCATCGAATTCGCCTATTTTTTCAACGCATTCGGGACCAAGGTGACGGTCGTCGAAATGATGCCCAACATCCTTCCCGTCGAAGACACCGAGATTAGCCAGACCCTCGAAAAATCCCTCGTCAAACAAGGTCTCACCATCCTCACCAGCACCAAAGTCACCGCGACCGAGGTTACCCACAAAGGCGTTAAAATCACTGTCGAGGGCAAGGAAAAGCAAACCCTCGAAGCCGACGTTTGCCTGGTTGCCATTGGCGTTGTGCCCATCGTCCCCGGCGGCATCGAACTCCAAAAAAACGAACGCGGCTATCTCGCCGTCGATGAAAATTATCAGACCAATATCCCCGGAATTTACGCCGCGGGCGACATCATCGGGCCGCCCTGGCTCGCTCACGTCGCCAGTTGGGAAGCCAAACAAGCCGTCGAAGGCATTTTCGGTCATGGTGCCAAGCCCCAAAAAATCGACGTCTTCCCTGGATGCACTTATTGCCAGCCCCAGGTCGCCAGCGTCGGCCTCACCGAACGCGCCGCCAAGGAAAAAGGTCTTAAGTTCAAAATCGGGAAATTCCCTTTTCAAGCCAGTGGCAAGGCACTCGCGGTGGGCGAAATCGAAGGTTACGTAAAACTCATTTTCGGCGAAAAACACGGCGAAATTCTCGGCGCCCACATCATTGGTGCTGAAGCCACCGAATTGATTGCTGAACTTGGTCTTGCCATCAACCTGGAGGCTACGATTGAGGAAATCGAAGGCACCATCCACGCCCACCCCACGTTGAGTGAAGCAATCCACGAAGCCACAAGCGCTGCCGACGGCCTCGCCATTCATATTTAGGTTCCTTCGGGTGGCCGAAAAAAGCTTGCGCGGGGACGGTGGTAAAGGTATTGATGGCAGCAGTTCGCATCTCAACCCGCCTGGGTGGTGAAATTGGCAGACACGCCAGACTTAGGATCTGGTTCCGAAAGGAGTGAAGGTTCAAGTCCTTTCCCAGGCACTTTTCTTAGCTGCCGCAATTAGACCCATTCCAAAATCTAATTGTTAAAATAAAATTACGTGGTGGGTGGTCATCTTGACCGCCGTGTTTCGTATCTTAAGGAACACTTTCGGAAAGAATCGGGCGGCCAAGGATGGCCACCCTACCCCGGGACATGAGCCGACCGTTTTTCTGCTGACTACTTTTGAGAATGGAACTAACCGAGTTTGCCAACCGCTTTTGGTTTATACATTAAAAGCCGCAGTCCATTTAGACAGACTAATACCGTGCTACCCTCGTGACCGATGACGCCGATGGGAAGGGGTAATTTAAAACCGAGCGCGGAGATGATGAGCACGATGATGACGCTGCCCGCGAAGACGAGGTTCTGGATGAGGACGCGTTTTGCCTGGCGGGCGGTTCCTAACAAGGTGGCGATGTTTTCCAATTTGTCGCCCATGAGGACGACATCGGCGGTCTCCATGGCGACATCCGTTCCGGCGGCTCCCATCGCGACGCCAAGATGCGAGGTGGCGAGGGCCGGGGCGTCGTTCACGCCGTCGCCGATCATCATGACGATGCCCTCGCGTTTCAGTTCGCGAATGGCGGTCACTTTGTCCTCGGGCAGAAGTTCGGCGCGAAATTCATCGACGCCCGCCTCGGCGGCGATGGCGGCGGCGACCCCTTTTTGATCGCCCGTGAGCATGACGACTTTCTGAATCCCAAGCGCGTGAAGTTGTTGGGTAAGTAACCTGGCCTCGGGACGCAAGGTATCCGCCAGGGCGAAGACGGCGAGAGCAGCGACGGAATCGCCCTCACGTTTTCCTAACCAGATACAGGTTTTACCTTTGTTTTGCAGCAGGGTGGAGGCGGCTTGAAATCGACTAATTTCGGTGGCCTGCAATTCCCGGAAAAGTCGCTCGCTGCCCACGACATAGCGCGCGCCCTCGATGTCGGCCTCGGCACCTTTGCCCGGGGTTGATTGAAAGGCGGTGGCCGTCGGAGGAATCAGGCTGAGTTTTTTAGCACCACTCAAGATCGCGGCGGCGAGGGGGTGTTCAGATTTCGATTCCAATGCGGCGCAAATCGAGAGGAGGTTAGTCGCCTCGACTGGCAGGGAACCATTGGCGACAACATGCGAACCTGAGGGTAGAACGACATCGGTGACGGTGGGTTTGCCAGTGGTAAGCGTGCCTGTTTTGTCAATCGTAACTATGGTGACCTTGGCTGCCTGCTCCAGATGCGCGCCACCTTTAATGAGGATGCCCCGCCGGGCCGCACCACCGATGGCGGAGAGCACGGTGGCCGGAGTGCTAATAACGAGGGCACAAGGCGAGGCGACGACCATGACCGTCATGGCGCGATAAAAGGCGACCGCAAATGCTTCATGAGCAAATAACCATGGAATGAGAAAAACTAATATCGTTAGACCAATGACCCCGGCGGCGTAACTTTGCTCGGCTTTTTCGAGGAAACGTTGCGTGCCGGATTTCTCGGCCTGCGCCTCGGCGACCATTTTCACCATGCGGGCGAGAGTGGAGTCCTCGGACTTTTTGGTGACGGCGATTTCCAGTGCGCCGGTTTGGTTAAGTGTGCCCGCGAAGACCGTTGCGCCAATCGTTTTACCGACGGGCATGGATTCACCGGTGAGGCTGGATTCGTTAATACTGCTGGAACCTTCCGCGACCAGGCCATCGACTGGCAGCAATTCGCCGGGGCGCACGATGACAACGTCGCCGGGCACGAGCGAATCCACCGCGACGACCTCGCTCGAGTTTCCGGTTTTTTTCAAAGCGCGGTCCGGTCGCAAGGTTAGGAGCGACTCGATGGCGCGTTGGGTTCGTTCCAGCGCGTAACGTTGCAGGACATTGGAAAAGCTAAAGAGGAACAAGAGCAGCGCACCCTCGAATGGCGCACCGACCGCCGCCGCACCGAGCGCGGCGAGCACCATGAGCACATCGACGTCGAGCGTTTTTTCCCGCAACGATGCGATGGCGGAGCGAACGCCGTTTTGTCCGCAAAAAACATACGCACCGACGTAGAGCCAGGTGTCTTTGGTTAGAAAAGCGGCGATCAGAAAGATGAGGCCGAGAACGACAGAGATTTCCTCGTTCAGATCGCCTGTGCGGATGCGTTTCCAAAAGGAATCGCGGGATCCGGCTTCGAGCGGTCCGACTTTGGCTCCGGCGGCGCGGACGCCCTCCATCACGGTTGTCTCGGGCGACACTGAGGAATCGAAGGTGAGGCAAAGCACGCGCCCAATGTAAGTAGCCGTGGCGCGCCGCACGCCGGGGACTTTTTGGATGCGTTTCTCTAATTTTGCCGCCGCCGCCTCGCACGCCCCGCCGTCGAGGCGGAGCACGAAATGTTTCACGCCCGTGGCGACTGGCTGGATGTGCTCCAGCGCGATGTGCCGGATGTCCTCCTCCGAAAGTTGCGCCGGATCGTAGGCGATCTCCACCTTTTCGCCTTCCGCGACCGGTTGAATGGCCACGATGCCCGTGTGATCCGTGATCAAATGGGGAGTTTCGTCGCCGGGCTGGTTGGATTTCATGAACAATGTAACTATACTTCACGGAGACCATCGCGACCACAGGGAAAAAACCATCGTTCTTTAACCTTTCAATTTTCAGCTTTCCGGTTCCCTCGCCGTCCTCTATCTTTTCCGTCCCATGCTTACCATTCGTGATCTTAAAGTCTCCGTCGGAGGACGCATCCTCTTCGAGCAGGCCGCCCTCCAAGTCAACTACGGCGAACGCGTCGCCCTTGTCGGCCCCAATGGCGCGGGCAAATCCACCCTTTTTTCCGTCCTCCTCGGCAAAAAAGAAGCCGACGCCGGCACGGTCGAACGCGACGAATGGACCACCCTCGGTTATCTCCCGCAGGAAAGCGATCCCGTCGGCGACGAAACCGTCCTCGACATCGCCACCGGACGCCACGGCGAGATCGACGCCCTCGAAACCACCCTGCACACCCTCGAAAAATCCGGCATCACCGACTCCCCGGCCTACCTCGAAGCGCACGCCAAGCACGAGACTCTCATCGACCCGCAGATCGAGGCCAAAGCCAAGAAATTTCTCCGCGGCCTCGGCTTCAAAGAAGAACATTTCCACCGCCCCGCCCGCGAACTCTCCGGCGGCTGGGTGATGCGAGCCCACCTTTCCCGCCTCCTTGCCATGGAGCCCGATTTGCTTCTCCTCGACGAACCGACCAACCACCTCGACCTCGTCTCCCTGCTTTGGCTGCAAAACCATCTTAAGACCTGCTCCAGCGCCATCCTTTTCATCTCGCACGACCGACAATTCATGGACGATCTCGGCGAAAAAATCTACGACATCACCGAACGCCGCCTTATTTCCTATACCGGCAACTACACCGACTTCCTTCGCCAGCGCGACGCCGCCTACGAGCAGCAACTTGCCTCTTATAAAAACCAGCAGAAGGAAATCGAAAATCTCCAGGACTTCTACGATCGTTTCCGTCAGGTTGCCTCCAAAGCCTCCCAGGCTCAGAGTAAAATCAAGCAGATCGAGCGAATGGAAAAAATCGAGAAACCGCTTCCGCCCAAGAAACCTTTCCGTTTCCAGATTCCTGAGCCGCCGCGCGGCGGACAACGCGCCATCTCCCTCGAAGCCATCCACCAGGCTTACGGCGACCATAAAGTCTATACCGGCCTCGATCTCACCGTCGAACGCGGCGAACGCACCGTATTAGTCGGCCCGAACGGCGCGGGTAAATCCACCCTGATGAAAATCCTTGCGGGCAACCTTGAATTTCAAAAGGGCAACCGCAATCCAGGTCATAACGCGGTCATCGGTTACTTCTCGCAATACCGCGCCGAAATCTTGAACCCCGACGCCTCCGTGTTAGACGAAGTGCTGGCCAGCAACGGCGAACTCCGCGAGGACGACGCCCGCGGCATCCTCGGCAGTTTCCTCTTTCGTAAAGACGACATTTACAAAAAGACCAAAGTTCTTAGCGGCGGCGAAAAAAGCCGGCTCAACCTCATTAAATTCCTCGTCAACCCGCCCAACCTTCTCCTCATGGACGAACCGACGACCCATCTCGACATTCACACCGTCGAATCGCTCATCCTCGCGTTGGAAGCCTACGCCGGGACGTTGGTCTTCATCAGCCACGACGTGCATTTCATCAAAAAGCTGGCCAACCGCGTCATCCACGTGAACAATGGCACGATCAAAAGCTATCCCGGGGGCTACGATTATTTCATTGAAAAGAGCGCCCAAGCCGACGGCCGCGCTGCGCTGACCTCGGAGTGAGACCTGCGGAGGTCAAGAGTCGCGGTGTTGGTATAGCCTGTTAGCGGGCGTAGGTGAAATTCCACTGGGTCTCGACGCGTCTGCCTTTTACCCGGCCGGAGACGATCACTTTATAAAAATCGGGATGCAGACGACGCAAGATTTGATAGCTGATGGTTTTCGTCGTGGCGTCGTATTTAGCAGGGACGAGTCCGAAGCCGCTGATCCACATTTCCACCGAGACGGGATCCAGTTCTCCCATGGTGGCGAGATTGGCACGGACGAGGGGGCTGGCTTCCTTGATAGTGGTGCCGTTCTCGGGTTCTGTGATCATCGAGGCGGAGGCGAGTTGCGACAAGGGAGCGCTGTTATCGGGGTTGGAGGAGGCGTCGGTGGTGAGCGGCATGGGGGCGGCACCTCCCAAGAAACGGATGGCGCTGGCGAAAATCTGCGGTTTTTTGGATTCGATGGCGTAACGACCGATCTGGTCGGAGGGGCCGCCCCAGGTGATGGTCTGGCCATAGACGGTAAAGAGGGCTTCGTATCCTGCTTTGAGGCCGGCTGCGCGGACGATTTCGTTGTGCAAGCCGTAAGGATAGGCGAGGACGGAGACCTGGATGCCGAGCTGATTTTCGATGATGCGTTTGGAATCGCCCAGTTCGGTATCGAGCCAGCGTTCGTAGTCGTCGGGGGCGACTTTTTTGGAGCGTAAATCGGAGTGCGAAAGGGTGTGGCTCTGGATATCTACGCCGGCGTCGCGCATTTCGGCGAGTTGTTCCCAGGAGATGGATTGTCCGCCGGAATTGGGGCCGCCTTTGATGTAGTTCGTATAGACAAACATGGTGAAAGGGTAGTTGTATTTCCGGAGCAACGGCCAGGCGACTTTATAGCCGGAAACATAGCCGTCGTCGATGGTGATGAGGGCGCTGCGGGCGGGGATGGTTTTTTCGTTGCGGCGCCAGGCCAGGAAATCCTGCATGCTGATCACGCTGATCTGGCTGGCCTGGAGGGCGGCGAGTTGCTCCTCGAATTCGCGCGGGGTAATGGCGAGAGAATCCCTCGGGCGTTCCTCAAAGCGATGATAACAGAGAACGACGACGCGGGCGTCTTTGTTAGCTTCGACGACCGGGGTGGGAGTGGAAAGAGGAATCGGGCTGGGGATGGGGGAGGGTGCAGCCGCAGGCATCACTGCGGGTGGCGGCGGAGGTGGGGGAGCGGGTTTGCGTCCGCAGCTTGTCAGCGAGAGACAGATGGTTAGAAAAAGGAGCGGTAAACTTTTTTTCATGCCAATAATCCCAGGGCGCGGAAGGTGGCGTCGTTGTGCGCGTAATGCCGGTCGAGAGAGCAGACGTGATCGATTTCCTCGCGGCTGAGGATGGCGCTGATCTCGGGTTCGGCGGCGAGATTTTCTTGCAGGCTGACGTTGCCCTGCCAGGTCTTCATGGCGGCGCGTTGCACGGCTTCGTAAGCGGCCTGGCGGGCGAGACCTTTTGCGGTGAGCTCGAGCAAAACGCTTTGGGAAAAATAAAGGCCTTTGGTGATCTGGAGGTTGCGGGCCATGTTTTCGGGATAGACCAGGAGACGATCCACGAGGCTGGTGAGTTTGCCGAGCATGTAATCGAGCAGGGTGCAGGAGTCGGGCAGAATAATGCGTTCCACGCTGCTGTGGCTGATGTCGCGCTCGTGCCAGAGGGCGACGTTTTCGAGGGCGGCCACGGCGTTGCCTCGAATTACGCGAGCGAGGCCGCTAAGACGTTCGCCAGTGATCGGGTTGCGTTTGTGGGGCATGGCGGAACTGCCTTTTTGGCCGGCGCTAAAGTATTCCTCGGCTTCGAGCACTTCGGTGCGTTGCAAATGACGAAATTCGGTCGCCCAACGATCCACGCTGGAGGCGATGAGGGCGAGGGTGGTCATGAATTCGGCGTGCCGGTCGCGCTGCACCACCTGGGTGGCGAGTGTGGCGGCGGTGAGGCCAAGATTTTCGCAGACGTGACGTTCCACCCGAGGATCGAGATGCGCGTGGGTGCCGACGGCGCCGCTGAGTTTGCCGACCCGGATGCGTTCGCGTGTTTGGGAAAGACGTTCGATGGCGCGACCAAATTCGTCGTGCATCAATGCAAGTTTAAGGCCGAAAGTGATCGGCTCGGCATGAATGCCGTGGCTGCGTCCGATCATCGGGGTATCTTTGAATTCCAAGGCCCGGCGAGCGACGACGGTGCGTAATTTCCCGAGAGCTTCGAGCAGAAAATCGCTGGATAGCGTCATTTGCGCGGCCAGCGTGGTGTCGAGAATGTCGGAGGAGGTCAATCCCTGGTGAATCCAGCGTGCGGCAGGTCCGACGTAAGAAGCGACGTTTTCTAAAAAAGCGATGACGTCGTGGTTGGTGCGCTTTTCGATTTCCAGGATTTCTGCAATGTCGAATCGTGCATTTTGCCTGATTGCGCGGGCATCTTCAAGTGGGATTTGGCCGATTGCAGCCATGCCTTCACAGGCGAGAATTTCGATTTCGAGCCAAAAAGAAAATTTGCGTTCCTCGGCCCAGAGGTCACGCATACGAGTGGTGGAGTAACGGTCAATCACAAGCCGGAAGGATTTCCTGTCCGACTGGAGAGGGGAAGAAAAAAATCAGATTTTTTTCCAAGATCACCTCAGAATTCTCTGAGGATCTGAGTAGAAATCACCAATAGAAATCAGCAGATTTTTGAACGGGAGCGGCGGCCTGGAGTGGCAAGGCGAACGCGGCCGCTTTCGAGCAGATCGGAGATGGCGGCGGCTGCTTCGCGGCTGTTTCGGGAGCAGGCAGACACGGCAACGATCAAGTCGCCGAGGGAGTAACTTTTTTTGGTGGAACGTATGTTTTTCATAATCTTAAAGAAGGTTGTTATTAACTTCTACGCTTTGTTTGAGCACGTCCGATGCCAGAATGTTCGAAAAACTTTTTCAATGGGGTAAAGCCTCGAAAACAAATGAAAAAACAAAGATGATGCGCCATTCTGTCGCAAGAGTGGCGGTGGGTGTGCGCCATTTGGATTCGGTGTTTGCAAGAAAATAGTGAATCTAACTTTCCCGAATGCGTCTGGAAGGAGTCGTGTTATTCTTTTCTCATGCCCACCATTGCTGAACAACTTGCCGATTTGCGTGCCCGCTCCTTGCACCGTTCCCTGCGTGAAATCGTTTCCACGGAAGGGAATCAAATCGAGTGGGCCGGGCGTAAACTGTTAAATTTTTCCTCCAACGATTATCTGGGGCTGACGCGCGAACCTGCGCTCGCCCAGGCGGCGCATGCTGCGATTGAAAAATACGGTGTGGGAGCGGGGGCGTCCCGTCTGGTTTGCGGCACTCTTTCGCCTCACATAACCCTGGAAAAAACGCTGGCTGCCTTCAAACGCACGGAGGCCGCGCTTACTTTTGCGAGCGGTCACGCCGCCGCCCTCGGTGCTGTGCAGGCGCTGGTGGGGCGTCACGATGTGATCATAATCGACAAACTGGCGCACGCCTGCCTGATCGATGCGGCCCGCCTGAGCGGAGCGGTGGTGCGGGTGTTTCCGCACAATCATTTGGGAAAACTGGAGAGTCATCTCGAATGGGCCGCCGAGCATCATCCCGATGCGCGTTTGTTAGTAATCACCGAATCGATTTATAGCATGGATGGCGATGCGGCTCCCCTGGTCGAAATCGTGGCGTTGAAAGAAAAATATCGCGCACTTTTGTTAGTCGATGAAGCGCATGCCGTGGGGGTGTTGGGAAAACACGGGCGGGGTCTGGCCGATCAATTGGGTGTCGCCAGCAAGATCGATTTGCAGATGGGCACGATGAGCAAGGCGCTCGGGGTGAGTGGTGGATATATCGCAGGCCGGCGCGTGCTGATCGAATGGCTGGTGAATCGCGCCCGGAGCTTTATTTTTTCGACCGCGGTGCCTCCCATGCTGGCGGCGGCGGCCACGGCGGCGGTGGATTTCCTAACATCCGGGGAGGGAGAGGAGCGGCGTAAACGGCTGTGGACTAATATTAGGTATCTGGAAAAAAAATTACGCGAAATCGACGCGCGATTTCCGGTCGCGCAAAGTGCCATTCTACCCTGGATGGTGGGGGATGAGGAGGCGGCACTGCTGCTGGCACGTTCGCTGGCGGAGGAAGGATTTCTCGTCCCGGCCATTCGCACTCCCACGGTGGCGCGTGGGGCGGCGAGATTGCGCATTACCGTCAATGCAAATCATACCACCCAAGAAATGGACGCCTTGACGGAAGTGCTGGCACGACTCTGCCCGGCAGAGGTGGAGGCTGGCTGAAAGCTAGGAGTGGAATGGTTCGCTGGCCGGGAGAGCGATGATTCTGGTCACCAAAGCCTCCAGTTGTTTGCTGGTGAAGGGTTTGGGCAGGGAGGCTTTGAAACCGTAACTTTCCATGTCGGCCAGGGCAGATTCGTCGGAATAACCGCTACAAATGATGGCTCGCACATCGGGATTGATGGCAAGGAGAGCCTTGATGGTATCGAGGCCTCCCATGCCGCCGGGGATAGTGGCATCGAGAATGACGGCATCGAACGGTGTGCCGGCCTTTAAATGTGTGCGATAAGCGGCGACTGCCTCCTCGCCATTTTTGGTGGTGGTGACTTCATAGTCTGAGAAGGAGAGCATGGCGGAGATGAGTTCGCGAATGCTGGGTTCGTCGTCCATGCAAAGAATGCGTTGGGGGCCTGCGGTCGGGGAGGGCAGGGGATCGGGCTGCGGAATGTCGGAGCTGGCGATGGGGAGTAGAATGCTGAAAGTGGCACCGCTTTTCGGTTCGGAATCGACGAGGAGGCGTCCGCCATGTTTGGAGATGATGGAAAAGGAGAGGGTAAGTCCCAGGCCGCTGCCGGTTTCCTTGGTGGTAAAGTAGGGATCGAAGATTTGGCGAAGCACATCGGGTGGGATGCCTGGGCCATTGTCTGCGAAGTTTATTCTCACGTAATTTCCCGCCGGCAGATCGTAGAGGTTGTCTTCGAGGAGGGTTTCCTGATGGCCGCCGACAAGGATTTTGCCTCCACCGGGCATGGCTTCGCGGGCGTTGATGACGAGGTTGTTTATGACCTGCTCGATTTGGTAGGGGTCGGCCTGGACTTTGGCGAGGTTGGATGGAAGAGAGAAGGTGGAGGAGAGGTTCGAGCCGTAGAGTGCGAAGCGGGTGGCGCGTTCGACCAATTCGCCGAGATGAAGGGTTTGTTTGAGGGGATCGCCTCCCTTGGCAAAAGTGAGAAGTTGTTTGGAGAGGTCGGCGGCGCGGAGGGCTGCGGTGTCGGCTTTATCGAGATGATCGGCGACTTTCGAGGGATGAGTGGAAAGGCAGGTGCGGGCGAGGGAAAGATTGCCGCTGATGACGGTGAGAATGTTATTGAGATCGTGGGCGATGCCACCGGCGAGGACGCCGAGGGACTCAATTTTGCTGCTTTTAAAACGCTCTTCGTCGGCGCGTTTGAGCATGGTGATGTCGGAAAACAGGCTGACGAGGCCGGAGGATCCGCCTTTTTCCAAAAAGAGCGGGGTAAGTGAGTAATGAAGCCAGCGTTTTTGGCCGTCGTTGCCGGTCCAGACGATTTCGCCTTCTGCGGGATGGCCTTCTGCGATGCAGCGTTGGATTTCTTCGTGTTGATCGGTCTCGGCGGGGTCGAGAAGATCGAGGAAGGGGCGGTTAAGATAACTGGAGGAGCCGAGGACGGCCATTTTTTCGAAGGCGAGATTGATCCATTCGATATTGCCTTTGGGATCGAGAATGACGACGCCGTTCTGCGTCTGGCACGCGACGAGGGCGAGACGTTCGCTGCGGAGGGTGGATTCGCGCAGAGCTTCGCGGCTGCGTTTGCGATCTTTGATTTCGACGACATGCTGCTCGGCGATGCGGAGACGGACGAGAAGGACTTTGCTTTCCCAGGGTTTAACGAGGTAATCGTTGGCTCCCGAGTCGAGGGCTTCTTCGAGATCGGAGGGGCTGTTGCGGGCGGTAACGAGCAGGATGTAGAGGTCGTGTCCATTGGGGCGTTGTCTGACGAGACGACAAAAAGCGGGGCCGGACATGCCAGGGAGCATCCAATCGAGGATGGCGGCGTCGAAATGGTGTTGATCGATCAGGAGAGATGCCTCCTCGGCGCTGCCGCAAGGGATGACGTGATGCCCGCGCGCAGAGATGAGATGGTTCATCAAGGTGCGGGTGGTGGGATCGTCCTCCACGACGAGAATTTTCATCCGATGATCCTCTGCGGCGGGGATAACGGGTTGGCGGATGAAAGGAGTCACTATCCCTGTTATTCGCATCGGGCGGGGAAAAAGTCACCAGAGAAACCATTTTTTTCATGTTGGAAAGCGACGGATTGACACTCCGGGGACGGATGATAGCTTGAACGCCCTGTATATGTTTTAGCCAGATTATGAAAGAAATTATCCAAACCACACAGGCTCCGGCTGCGGTCGGTCCTTATTCGCAAGCCGTCTGGACGGGTTCGGTGCTGTTTTGCGCCGGGCAAATCCCGCTGGATCCTGCAACGGGCGAACTGGTGGGAAGCTCTGTGACAGAGCAAACAGAGCGCGTCTGCCAAAATATCGAAGGCGTGCTGGCGGCGAAAAATTTCACATTTGCCAATGTGGTCAAAACGACGGTATTTTTGATTGATTTGGCGGAATTTGGCGAAATGAATGCGGTGTATGCGAAATTTTTTCCCGAGCCGTATCCGGCGCGTTCCACTTTTCAGGTGGCAGGCCTGCCCAAAGGAGCCCGGGTCGAGATCGAGGTAATCGCCGTCCCTTTGTAATCGACTATGTCTGAGGATATTCTGGAACTTTTCCGTAAAACCAACGCACTGCTCGAAGGGCATTTTGTGTTACGTTCGGGGCTGCATAGCAGACAGTTTTTTCAATGCGCACTCCTGCTCCAATATCCGGTGATCGCCGCACAGGTCTGCGGTCAATTGGCGGAAAAATTAAGCGAAATCGATGCCGATACTGTGATTTCACCCGCCATCGGTGGGTTGTTCGTTGGGCACGAAGTGGGACGGCAACTGAGCAAAAAGCATATTTTTGCCGAAAAAGAAGAGGGCAGACTCGTGTTGCGTCGTGGATTTACCATTTCGCCGGGAGAAAGATTCCTTGTGCTCGAAGATGTCGTGACCAAAGGCGGGCGCGTCTCGGAAACCATCGCCATTGTCCAACAATACGGCGGAGTCGTGGCAGCGGTCGGCACCCTGGTGGATCGGAGCGGAGATCAGACGCCGGATTTTGGAGTGCCATTTGTCAGCCTGCTCAAACTACACGTGGAAACTTGGGCGGCTGATGCTCTTCCCTCCGATCTTGCCGCCTTGTCACTCACCATACCGGGCAGCAAATAAGTCTGCATTTTATAGAAAACTTTACGCACCACGCCCAATGATCAACTGGCTTCTCAAACAAATTCTTGGTTCAAAAAACCAACGCGAAATCAAACGCCTCAGGCCGATTGTCGCCGTAATCAACCAGATCGAAGAAGGTCTGCGCTCTCTTTCCGATGAGGATTTACGGGCCAAAACCGCTGCCTGGCAAGCCGAACTTCATCCGATTGAAGACCGTGCCCAACTTAAAAAACGTCTTGAAGAAATCCTGCCCGAAGCTTTTGCGGTGGTCAAAAATGCCGCTCGCCGCCTCACCGAACGCGGGCATCAAGCCACGGTCTGCGATCAGGTCCAGATCTGGAATATGATTCATTTCGATGTCCAACTCATTGGCGGCATGGTCTTGCATAGCGGTCGCGTCGCCGAAATGGCCACGGGTGAGGGGAAAACCCTCGTCGCCACCTGCCCGGTCTATCTCAATGCACTGTCGGGACGCGGCGTGCATGTGGTGACCGTCAACGATTACCTTGCGCGTCGCGATGCCGAGTGGATGGGGCAACTTTACACATTCCTCGGCCTGACTGTTGCCGCCACGCAGCACGACGATCAACCCTCGGTTCGCCGGGCAAAATACGCTGTCGATGTCGCTTACGGCACGAACTCGGAGTTTGGCTTCGATTATCTGCGGGACAATGGCATGGCCACGACGAAGGAGCAGCAGGTCCAGCGGGGATATTTTTTCGCCATCGTCGATGAGGTCGATTCCATATTGATCGATGAAGCGCGCACACCACTGATTATTTCCGGTCCCGCCACCGTCAGCACCCATCAATACGATAAATTCAAACCGCTGGTCGATCAATTGGTCCGTAAACAATCGATGCTTTGCAATCGTCTCATTTCCGACGCCGAAAAAGCCTTTGCCGAGGGACAGGCCAATGAAGGCGCGCTCAACATGGTAAAAGTAAAGCTGGGTCAGCCGCGCAACAAAGCTCTTTTCCGGCTCATGGAAGAGCCCGATAAACGCAAGGTGATGGACAAGACGGAATTGTCTTTTTTTGCCGACTCGCGCAAAGCCGAGTTGTTTGCCCTGAAAGAGGAACTTTTCTTTACCATCGACGAAAAAGCTCACGAAGCCGATCTCTCCGATCTCGGGCGCGAATTTCTTAATCCCGATGAGCCGGAAGCCTTTATTCTTCCCGATTTGATCATGGAATTCTCCGAGATCGATATGCAAAAAGACGTGCCCGCCGAACAACGCGAAGCCGCCAAAGAAGATCGACAGAAAAAATTCGACTTTCAAAGAGAACGCATCCACAACATTTCCCAATTGCTCAAAGCCTATTGCCTCTTCGAAAAAGATGTCGAATACGTCGTCGAAGAAAGCAAAGTCATCATCGTCGATGAAAATACCGGACGCAAAATGCCCGGTCGCCGCTGGAGCGATGGCCTCCACCAAGCCGTCGAAGCCAAGGAAGGCGTCCAAATCGATCGTGAGACACAGACTCTTGCCACCATCACCATTCAGAATTATTTCCGCCTTTATGAAAAACTTGGGGGCATGACTGGTACCGCCGAGACCGAAGCCACCGAGTTGCACGATATTTATGGGCTGGACGTCATCGTCATCCCCACCAATCGTCCCGTGCAACGCAAGGATTTCAACGACCGCATTTACAAAACACGCCGCGAAAAATACAATTCCGTCATCGCCGAAATCAAGGAAGCACACGGTCTCAACCAACCCGTGCTTGTCGGCACTGTCAGCGTCGAAGCCAGCGAGCTAGTCAGCCGCATGCTCAAACGGGAAAAAATTCCCCACACCATCCTCAACGCCAAATATCACCTCCAGGAAGCCGAAATCGTCGCCCGCGCTGGCATCGCCGGCAGTGTCACCATCTCCACCAACATGGCCGGACGCGGCACCGACATCAAACTCGGGTCGGGTGTCACAGGTGTGGGTGGTTTACACGTCATCGGCACCGAGCGTCACCAATCGCGCCGCGTGGACCGTCAATTACGAGGCCGTTGCGCACGTCAGGGCGATCCGGGTTCCTCTCGGTTTTACGTGAGTTTCGAGGACGATCTCATGCGTAATTTCGGGGCGGCAGACCGTATGACCCGGATCATGGAACGTTTCGGGCTCGAAGACGGCGAGGAATTGGAGCATCCGTGGCTCAATCGCAGCGTCGAGACCGCCCAAAAACGGGTGGAACAGCGCGATTATCTCATGCGCAAACGCACACTCGATTTTGACGATGTGATGAACAAACAGCGCGAAGTCGTTTACGGCCTGCGAAATGACGCCATCGATGGCGAAGATCCCCGCAAACTGATTCTCGAAACCATCGAGGAAGCTATTCCGGCCAAAGTCACCGAACTTCTCGTCCAAACAAATGATGAAGGCCCGAACTACGGCGCGCTTCTGCACTGGTGCAACACCACATTTCCATTGGGGCTTACCGACGAAAATGCCCAATTTTCCACTCGCGACACCGCTGCCAACGCCAAATTCCTCGTCGAACGGGTCAAATCAGCTTACCTCAGCAAAGCTTCTCACGAAGACGGCACCGCCCTGGCCAGTTTGGAACGCTACATTCTCCTTAATGCCATCGACCGTCTCTGGCAGGAACATCTTTACGGGATGGACGCCCTGCGCGAAGGCATTTACCTTCGCCAATACGGACAAAAAGATGCCCTCGTCGAATACAAAAACGAAGCTTACGGCATGTTTGTCGAACTGATGGGGAACATCCGCGGCGAAATCCTCAATAATCTTTTCCGCAGCACCACCAACCTGATGGCCTTTGAGAAATTCCTTGCCGGATTGCCCACGCTCATGATTCACAACGACCCAGTCGAAGGCGATGCTTCCGTGGAAGCGCCCGATGGCGGCACACAAACATTGAGGTTGGAAATCCCCAAACGCGCCGCTGCACCTGTTACCGTGGGCCGCAACGACCCGTGCTCGTGCGGGAGTGGAAAAAAATATAAAAACTGTTGCGGACGCACCGCATAAAACGCATTCCGCATTTTTTAAGGAAAAAGCGGGATCGCTGAATTTGTCGATCTTCCTGCGAGTTGCGTTAGGGTAGATTGTGAAAAATTTCACAAAGTCGCAAAAATACACTTGTCAAATACCTTAACCCGCGTTTTTATACCGGCCTGCCAAACCTCCGACAGTAGCCCCTCCCCGGTAAGTTTACTCGGTTTTTTTGGCACTCCATTCTCACATTCATGTCTGTAACCACCCGATTTGTTTCCAAAACGAACCGCTTTCTCTGGCTCGCACCGAGTTTGCTCGCTGGCTTGGGCACTTCCGCCGAGGCAGGCTCGCTGGATGCCCCCAAATTGTTTCACATAGGACCGTTGGTTGTCACCAACTCCATGGTTCTGTGTTGGGTAGTCGCCGCTTTTCTCATTTTGTTTGCCCAGATTGCCACTCGTAACATCAAGGAAATCCCCTCCGGCCTGCAAAATTTCTGGGAATGGCTTGTTGAAAGCCTCTTTAATTTTCTCTCCGGTATCCTCGGCCATAAACTCACCCTCCGCACCTTCTGGTTTTTTGCCTCGATATTCATTTTTATCCTCTTTAACAACTGGTCGGGGCTTATTCCCGGTGTCGGCTCCATCGGCTGGGGCACCCCCGTGGATGGGCAACTCCAACAACTCAGTCATCCGCTCTTCCGCGGTGCCACGGCAGATGTCAATATGACTTTTGGCCTCGCTGCCGTATTCTTTATTCTTTGGCTATACTGGTCGATCACATCCAACGGTCCTGTTGGATTCTTTAAACACATCTTTATCTACAATGGCGACGCCACTGGCCTGCTCCGCCTGCTCCTCTTTCTAATCTTTTTCGTCGTTGGTTTCCTCGAAGTCATCTCCATCATAATTCGACCAGTCACCCTCACCTTCCGTCTCTACGGCAACGTTTTTGCCGGCGAAACATTGCTCGATAAAATGTTCGTCATGGGTGGTAATTTCGGTTTCCTAACCGCCCTGCCTTTCTACGGCTTGGAACTCCTTGTTGGTATCATCCAGGCACTCGTTTTCATGCTGCTGACTGCTGTGTTTACCTCCCTGATGTGCTCTCACGACGGACACGATGAACACGCCGAGGGAGATCCTCACACGGAGACCGCCCACTGACATTTTTTATACTTTCGAAAATCGGACCGTGGCAATTGATTCTGCGGAGGTTTTCGGACAAACAAACAACCGAAAGAAAACATACAATGACTGGTAATATCGCAATCGCCGCCGCTGCTTTTGGCGGCACCATCGCCTTGGGCCTCATCGGCTACAAAGCAGCCGAATCCGTCGGACGCAACCCCGGTGCATCCGGCAAAGTGCTCGTGCAATCGCTCCTCAGCGCCGCACTCGCAGAAGGTGCCATCATCATCACCATCCTGCTCGGCAGCAAGTAATCCCTTGGAGTGGGGTTTATCCACCAGGAAAACTCCACTCCTTTACTTTTTTTCACCCACTTTTCTAAAACACACACACACCATGCACTTTCTTCTGGTCGCCAACGTTGGACAAGACTTGGCTAAAACTGCCACCGATCTCGGTCTTACCTTTGGTTTTAACTGGCAGGTTTTCATCTCCCAAATCATCGGGTTCGGCATCGTCACTCTCCTCCTCGCCAAATTTGCTTTCAAACCCATTCTCGCCGTTCTGGAAGAGCGCCGCGTGAAAATCGTCGCCGGACTCGCCAATGCCGAAAAAATCAAACAACAACTGGCCGAATCCGAAGTCCGCTACCAGGAAATCCTTACCACAGCCAATCTCGAAGCCCAGCGGGTGATCGATGAAGCGCGTTCCACCGCAGGTAATTTCACCGAAAAAGAACGCCAGAAAGCCATCTCCGAAGCCGAAGCCATCATTGCCAAAGCCCGCGAAGCCAGCGCCTTGGAGCACACCCAAATGCTCGGCCAACTCAAACGCGAACTCGGCCGCCTCGTCATCGATACCACCTCCAAAGTCACCGGCAAAGTTCTCACCTCCGAAGACCAGCAACGTCTCACCGAGGAAAGCGCCCGCCAGGTTGCCTCCTAACACAACTTTCCCAAGTCGCGATGAAACTCCCCAAAAAGACCCGCAAATCGGCCCGCGCTCTTTTCCAAGCCACTTTGGAAAATGGACGCATCAATCCAGATCGTCTCCGACTGGCCGCCCGTCTCATCGCCGAACGCAAACCCCGCAACTATCTCGGCACCCTTAAGGAAATCCAACGTCTTACCCGCCTCGAAATCGCACGCCACCACGCCATCATCGAAAGTTCCCTCGATCTTACCGACAGCGAACGCGCCAATGTGGACTCCGAACTCCGCTCCCGTTACGGAGCCGACCTTACCACCGAACTAAAAATCGTCCCCGCACTTCTCGGCGGTCTCCGTATTCGCATCGGCGACGACGTTTTCGACGGCTCCGTCCAGGGTCGCATCGCCGCCCTCGACAAACTCCTCACCTCCTAACCCTTTTTAATCTCCTTATTTTTAGCAATCATCTATGAGCACCATCCTGCAAGAACTCGAATCCCAAATCTCCGGCCTCTCCACCTCGGTCGGTCAATCCAATGTCGGCGTCGTCCGCGAAATTGGTGACGGCGTCGCCAAAATCGAAGGCCTCAGCGACGTCATGCTCAACGAGTTGATCGAATTTCCCGGTGGCCTCTACGGGCTCGCTCTCAACCTCGAAGAAACCGAGGTCGGCGCGATTCTCCTCGGCGATTTCACCGGCGTCAAAGAAGGCACCGAAGTCAAAACCACCGGACGGCTCCTCGAAGTCCCCGTCGGCAAAGGCCTCCTCGGCCGCGTCGTCAATACCCTCGGCCAGCCCGTCGATGGCAAAGGTCCCATCCAGCACGATGCCTATTATCCCGTCGAAAAAATCGCCCCCGGCATCATCAAACGCAAATCCGTCAGCCAACCTGTGCAAACCGGCATCATGGCCATCGACGCCATGATTCCCATTGGCCGCGGACAGCGCGAATTGATCATCGGCGATCGTGCCACCGGCAAGACCACTGTGGCCATCGACACCATCATCAATCAGGCCCGCATTAACAAAGCGAACATCGGCGTCGAAGGATTTCGCCCCATCTATTCCATTTACGTCGCCATCGGCCAGAAAAACTCGAACGTCGCCCGTTGCATTGCCGTTCTCGAAAAAGCTGGTGCCCTCGAATACACCATCATCGTTTCCGCACCCGCTTCCGAAAGCGCCACCAACCAATATCTAGCTCCTTTCGCAGGTGCCGCCATCAGCGAATGGTTCATGGACAACGGCCAGGACGCGCTCATCGTCTATGATGACCTCTCCAAACACGCCGTCGCCTACCGCCAGGTTTCTCTGGTATTGAAGCGTCCCTCCGGGCGTGAAGCTTATCCCGGCGACGTTTTCTATCTCCACAGCCGCCTCCTCGAACGCAGCGCTCGCGTGGACGAAAAAAACGGCAACGGCTCCGTCACCGCACTTCCCATCATCGAAACCCAGGCCGGTGACGTCTCCGCTTACATCCCGACCAACGTCATTTCCATCACCGACGGTCAGATTTATCTCGAAACCGACCTTTTCTATCAAGGTATTCGTCCCGCCATCTCCGTCGGTCTCTCCGTCAGCCGCGTAGGTTCCGCCGCGCAAATCAAAGCCACCAAGCAAGTCGCCGGCAAAATCAAAGGTGACCTTGCCCAGTATCGCGAACTCGCTGCCTTCTCCCAGTTTGGCTCCGATCTCGATGCCAAAACCAAAGCCACCCTTGATCGCGGACAACGCATCGTCGAACTTTTTAAACAAATCCAATACAACCCGCTTGCCATCGAACTCCAGGTCGCCGTCCTTTGGTCCATGCAAAACGGTTATCTCGACGATGTGCCCGTCGAGAAAATCAAGGATTTCCAAAATAAACTCTCCGATTTCTTTAACTCCCGCAAAGAAGCGTTGCTGGCCAAAATTAACCTAAAAAAAGCCATCGACGACGACATCACCGCCGAACTCAAGACCGCCCTCACCGAATTCAAATCGACTTACAAGTAAGCGAACCAATCCATTCTCCATAAACCTCTCCTAGATGGCCGCCAACACCCGCGATATCCGACGCCGAATCAAATCGGTCAAAAACACTGCCCAGATCACCAAGGCAATGCAAATGGTCGCCGCGTCGAAAATGCGCAAAGCCCAACAACTCGCCCTCGATGGCCGGCCTTACTCCGCTTTGCTCCATAAAATGAGCATGGCCTTGCGCGATTTAACCGGACAAAAATCGCATCCTCTCCTCGCAGTGCGTCCAGTCGCCAAAGAACTCGTTCTCATCATCGCCACCGATAAAGGACTCTGCGGCGCCCTCAATACCAATCTCCTCCGCGAAGCCAATCAGTTCAATCGCGACACCACCACCTACATCACCGCAGGAAAAAAAGCCTCGCAATGGCTCGCACGCGCAAAACGCGATCTCCTCGCCGATTTTCCTCTCCAAGACACCCCCAGTTTCTCCGATACCAAGGTCATCTCCAGTTTCATTATCGAAAAATTTCTCGCGGGCGACATCGATAAAGTAACCATCCTTTACACTCGTTTCATCAACACACTTACCCAGACACCCACCGCCGCCACCCTCCTGCCAGTCACCCCCATCAGTGACGAAATCTCTTCCCCTGACGAAATGTCTGCCTCCGAGGAAATCACCTTCGAACCCAACGCCGCCACTTTCCTGGATGCCTTAATGCCTTATTACGTGCATTTGCTCGTCTATCGGGCCGTTCTCGAAGCTCGCGCCTCCGAACACAGCGCCCGCATGGTCGCCATGAAAAGTGCCTCCGACAACGCCAAATCCCTCATCAAAGATCTCACCCTCGAATACAACAAACTCCGCCAGGCCAGCATCACCACCGAACTCCTGGAAATCTCCTCCGCCCAAATGGTCCTAGGCCAATAATTTTCAGCCTTTCAGTTTTTCAGCATTTCAGCCTTTCAGCATCCCAACATTATGAGCACAGACACCGTTACTAACATCGGCACCATCGTCCAGGTCATCGGCCCCGTGATCGATGCGGACTTCAGCAAATCCGGCATTTTGCCCCTCATCTACGAAGCCCTCGAAATCAATTTCGAAGTCAACGGCGTCGCCAACCGCCTCATTCTCGAAGTGCAACAACATCTCGGCGAAGGCTGGGTGCGCGCCATCGCCATGAGCTCCTCCGAGGGTCTCAAACGTGGCCTCGACGTCATCGCCACCGGCGCCCCCATCAGCGTCCCCGTGGGTGACGGCATTCTCGGCCGCATTTTCAATGTCACCGGCGATCCCGTCGATGAACGCGGCCCCGTTCCCCACACCAAACGTTACCCGATTCATCGCCCCGCTCCCTCCCTCATCGAACAGGATACCACCGCCTCGATCCTCGAAACCGGCATCAAAGTCATCGATCTCATCTGCCCCTTCACCAAAGGCGGCAAAGTCGGAGCCTTCGGTGGTGCCGGCGTCGGTAAAACCGTCGTCATTCTCGAACTCATCAACAACATCGCCAAGGAACACGGCGGTTTCTCCGTCTTTGCCGGCGTCGGCGAACGTTCCCGCGAAGGCAACGATCTTTACCACGAAATGAGCGACGCCGGAGTCATTAATCAGGCCGACCTCAGCAAATCCAAAGTCGCCCTCGTCTATGGCCAGATGAACGAACCCCCCGGCGCCCGTCTCCGTGTTGCCCTTTCCGCCCTCTCCATGGCCGAATATTTCCGCGACGAAAAAAACCAGGACGTGCTCCTTTTCGTCGATAACGTCTTCCGTTTCTCGCAGGCCGGCTCCGAAGTCTCCGCCTTGCTCGGACGCACCCCCTCCGCCGTGGGATATCAGCCCACTCTCGCCTCCGAGATGGGCACATTGCAGGAACGCATCACCTCCACCACCAAAGGTTCCATCACCTCCGTCCAGGCCGTTTATGTGCCGGCAGATGACTTGACCGACCCCGCTCCCGCCAACACCTTCGCGCACTTGGATTCCACCATCGTGCTCGAGCGTTCCATCGCCGAGTTGGGCATCTATCCCGCCGTCGATCCACTCGCCTCCACCTCCAACGCGCTCGCCCCCGAAATCGTCGGCGAAGAGCATTACGCCGTCGCCCGTGGCGTGCAACGTGTCTTGCAGCGCTACAAGGATTTGCAGGACATCATCGCCATTCTCGGCATGGATGAACTAAGTCCCGAAGACAAAACCACCGTCTTCCGGGCCCGGAGAATCCAGCGTTTCCTCTCGCAGCCTTTCCACGTCGCCGAAGTCTTCACCGGCACACCCGGTCAATATGTCTCCATCGCCGAGACCGTGCGCGGCTTTAAGGAAATCCTCGATGGCAAACACGATGCCGTCGCCGAATCGAACTTCTACATGAAGGGCGGCATCGACCAGATCAAAGATTAAAAAAATCATGCCTCTCACCCTCAAAATCGTTACTCCCGAGAAACTCACCTTCTCCGACGAAGTGGATTCCGTCGTCATCCCCGCTGTCGAAGGCGAGATCGGCGTCATGCCCATGCACATCTCCCTGATGACCACCATCCGGCCGGGAGAACTGGTGGTGAGTAAAAACGGTCAGGAATCCCACCTGGCTGTCGGGGAAGGCTTCGTCGAAATCACGGGTGACAGTGTGAGCGTGCTCACCGATTTGGCTGTGAAAGAGGAAAACATCAACGAAAACGCCGTGCAGGAAGCACTCGACCGCGCCCAAGCCCGGTTATCCGACACCAGTCTGCAAGGCGAGGAACTGGCCAATGTCGAAGCCGCCATCTCCCGCAGTCTCGCTCTGCTAAAAGTAAAACGCCGCAGCCGTTAATCCGACCTCCAGCGGCGCGTGTGGTGCAGGCTGGCACGAAATAAATCGGGAATCGCTCAAAGACGCGCTGCCACATCCTTTGCGTTTATTTGACGCGCCGCACCAGTTCTTGCCCTTTGGGCGGCATTATGGTCTATTCTCAACGTGAAACGTCCCCTCCGCCTGTTGCTCTTCGCTTCCCTCATTCCAGTGGGGTTGGTGACTTATTTCCTCATTAAAAACTCGCGGGCGGCCACGGCGAGTCCGGTTTACAACGTGATCCGCAAGTGCGGAGGCTTTGAGATTCGTGATTATCCGGCTCTCACGCTTATCACCACGCCGATGCGGAATGCGGGGGACGATGGCAGCAGTTTTGGCAATCTTTTTCGCTACATCACCGGGGCGAACATCCAGTCGCAAAAGATTGCCATGACCACTCCAGTGTTAGTCGATACGGAGTCCGAAGGCAATACGATGAGTTTTATTTTGCCAGCGTCCATGGCCATAGCCGATGCGCCCGAGTCTTCGGCAAAGAATGTAACGGTGCGATCGCTGCCTGCTGCTCGTTATGCAGTGCTGCGTTTTGCGCACGGGAACGATTTTGCAGCGAGGGAGGCGGCTGTGGCCCGATTGCAGGAATGGGTCCAGTCGGAAAAGCTTCAGCAGAAAGGGACACCATTTTACGGGTTTTATGATCCGCCATGGACGCCCGGTTTTCTGCGGCGTAATGAGGTTTTATTAAGCGTGGAGAAGTAAGCGAAGGGAACGGGGAGCGGCAATAAGGGACACGCAATAACCTGCCGACACCCGAAAAACGGCACAGGAAAAAAGATCAGTTACCCCTTGCGCGTCACTGGCACCACAGTGTCTATGCTCGATCTGGGAGATCCCAATCAGGAGTAAGCTAAGAGTATTATCCACATGATTTACAGAGATAAGGAGACCATAGGTGACGCCGCTCTCGATGCGAATGTGCTCATATCCGGGCTGCGCTCGCGAAATGGCGCATCGTTTGAATTATTGAAACGCATGGGTTCACCGGGTTGGCGGCTGCACAATTCCACTGCGTTATTGCTGGAATACGAGGAGGTCGCGTGCCGCGAAACGGGTGCTTTCTGGGCAAGGCCCGAGCGGGTGGAAGCAATTCTAAACTTCATCGCGGCATCCTCCTGCGAACATCCCATTAGCTTCCGCTGGCGCCCCTACCTTTCCGATCCTGACGATGATTTTGTAATCGAACTGGCAATTGCCGCTGGGGCGAAGTATATCATAACTCATAATCTACGAAACTTTGCCGGGATGGATAGCTTGGGTGTAAAAGTTCTCCGCCCAGCAGAATTTCTAAAACTACTGAACTCCGCAAACCTATGACAACCATCGAAGCCCAAGTGCCTGAACCCGTCCTGGAACAAGCCCTCGCATTGGCAGAGCGCGAACGTATTCCCCTTGCTCAGCTAATCTCTCTGGCGGTGACGCAATCGGTGGGAGTCTGGAGCCATCAAAGCTACGCTGCTCACCGGACCAGATACGCTTCGCGCGCGGCGTTTGAGGAGGCGTTGTCCGAAGTGCCCGACGCGCCGCCACTACCGGGCGACGAATGGCCGCAGCCCAGCATTCAGCAACAATAAGCTCACCAGAAGCCTTCTCGCGTTACCATTTTGCACGTCTCAACGCCATGGTCTTTGCAGTTTGGCTGCTGTTAAACCCATCCTTGAAATCATTCTGCAAATGCTCACACTTGGAAAAAATCAAGAATGGTCACCAATGGTCACCAATCCATCATAATACAGCATTTATTTCCTCTATTCGTGTCATTTCGTGTCCATTAGTGATTAAAATAAATGCAGTGAACTTTGGAGAGCAGGTCTCGTCTTGATTCAGAAAAGCGTTGCTGACCTTTTATTTGCCTTTTTTACTAACCAAAATATAGGAGTGATCGATCAATTCCCTCATCACTTCCGAAGGAATACTGCCATCGAGGATCAATGTGTTCCAGTGGCGCTTGTTCATGTGATAGCCCGGCACGATAGCCTCGTATTCGTCGCGCAATACCAGGGCACGCTCTGGATCGCACTTTAAATTGAGCCGGCACGGGAAATCTCCTGGCGAAGCTATCGCAAACACCTTTCCTCCCACTTTGTAAACCAAAATATCCGGCCCAAAAGGCGTCGTCTCCTGCGCCCCTGTTTTTGCCAGACAATAAGCCACCGTATCGGGTAAATCCATTTCTTGAAAAAACCTATTCCATCCCACGCGTCAAGCACGATGACACGGGAACCCATCTCATCGCGCTCCCCCCGCGCCAAAGCATCGCCCGGCTTGACCCTTGCTTCTTCAGGCCAATTCCCTAATCTGGGCGTTAATTGAAAAGCCGCTTGAAACATCGTTGGAGCCTGGGACATAATTACCTGGCGGGAATCACGGCTGATCAGTGGTGGCGATTACTGCGCACCAACCAATGGAGTGTGGATGCCGTTTACTGGCATCGCGCCATTTTCATCACTGCTGTCAGTCTTCTTAACTCATGGCATGCGCGTCGCGAAGACCAGCTTTTTCACGAAAAAATCGAGCGCACTTCCATTCAGCTTCCCCCGGTGTTTATCCTCGGTCACTGGCGCAGTGGCACGACGCATTTGCATAATTTACTGGCCCAGGATGATGTGCAATTCGCTTTCCCCAATACCTATCAAGTCATCAATCCCCAGACGTTCCTAACCACTGAAACGATCAATACCCGTCGTTTTGCCTGGTTGCTCCCGCCCAAACGTCCCATGGATAACATGGCGCTGAGCTTTCAATCGCCGCAGGAAGATGAATTCGCCCCCTTGCTCACCTCGCTTCTCTCGAATTATCTCGGAGTTACTTTTCCGCGGCACGCCGACTTTTACGAAAAATATCTCTCCTTCGAGGAAGCCACCCCCGGCGAACGCACCGAGTGGAAGCGGTGTTTCGCGTGGTTCTTAAAAAAACTAACCTTCAAAAATCCGGGGCGCCGTCTTTTACTCAAATCACCTCCGCACACCGCACGGATTCGTCTGCTTCTGGAATTGTATCCAGACGCGAAATTTATTCACATTCATCGCTCGCCGGAGACCGTGTTTCAATCCTTCCGCCATTATTACGATACCGCGATGTGGCATACTTATTTGCAAAAACCCGATCTCGCCGCAATCGACACACGGATTATTCGTGGCTATCAAACCCTTTTCAACGCATTTTTTGCCGATCTTCCGCTTATTCCTGCCGGTAACTTCCACGAGGTAAGTTTCGTCGATCTGGAGCGCAATCCTCGCGATGTGGTCGAAGGGATCTATCATCATTTGCGACTGCCGGGGTTTGACTTCGCCCAACCCAAAATCGATGCTTACGTTAACACTTTGCAAGGATACGAAAAAAACCAATTTGCGCCCCTCTCCGCAAATGAACTCACCCGGTTGCGCACTGCTTGGGAACCGATTTACCGCCACTGGGGATACCGTCTCTAGCTTTCTTATGACCAACAGATTCGCTCCCAGTCCGCCGGGCAAATGGTTTACCGGCCATCTAGCCTCCATCCGCCACGATGTGCTCGGTCTCCTGGTCTCCAGCACCCGGGAATATGGCGATGTGGTTCGATTCCGCCTCGGCACGCTCCCGGTCCATCTGCTCAATCATCCCGATTACTTCGCTCACGTCCTGCTAAAAAATCGGGAGAACTATGATAAAAATTCTCGCAGCTCGCAGAGTTTGCGCCTGGTCTGCGGCGAAAGTCTGCTCACGGCCAGCGGCGAAGCCTGGCATTGGCGACGCAAATTGGTGCAGCCTGCCTTTCATCACGAGGCGGTGGAAGGCATGGTGACGACCATGATTGTTTCCACCAGCGAAATGCTGGACGAATGGAGCCGGCGATCCCAGGCCGGCGAATCGGTGGAAATAGCCTCCGCCATGATGCAGCTCACCTGCCGGATCATCGGGCGTTGCTTGTTTGGAACTAATCTAACGTTAGAATTGTCCACCATCGAGGATGCCATGCGCACCATCGTTGCCTACACCTATCGGCGCTGGCGACGCCTGATCAACTGGCCCGCCAGTTGGAGGGTGGGGGATAATCGGGTCTTCCATCAGAGCCGGGTGGAAGTGGACGCTGTGGTCCGCCAACTTCTGGCTCGGCATCGCGCCAATCCGCCGCAGACGCCCAATCTACTTACCATGCTTAGTGAGGGAATTGACCAGGAAACCGGATTGCCGGTCTCCGAAAATCAGATTCGTCAGGAAGCGCTGGTTTTTTTACTGGCCGGACACGAAACCACCGCCAACGCGCTTGCATGGTCGTTTTACCTGCTAACCAAACATCCGGTTGAAGCGGAGAAAATTCGGGAGGAGATCGAAACGGTTTGCGGATCCCGTGCGCCGGAGATGCGCGATTTGCCGCGTTTGGAACACACGACGCGGGTATTTCAGGAAACCATTCGACTTTATCCTCCCATCTGGGCGATGGAACGTCATGCCAACGACGATGATTGCATCGCCGGATATCATATTCCCAAAAACTCGAGCATTATTCTCAGCACCTACACGCTGCATCGCCATCCCGAATTCTGGTCGGCCCCGGATGCATTTCTTCCGGAACGCTTTATGGAAAAAGAAAACCCCGCTTATCTGCCTTTTGGAGCTGGCCCGCGGCATTGCATTGGCGATGAATTTGCCGCCTCGGAGGCGAAAATCATTCTGGCGATGGTTTTGCAACGATTCGAAATCGAAGCGGTGGAGGGAAAAACCATCATTCCTGAAGCCGGGCTAACCCTTCGCCTACATAGCCCCTTGCATCTGCGTTTGCGCGAACGAAAGAATCGGTGAAGTCGAACGTTTACTGACGTTTGGCACCGGCGGGAGGCTTGGGTTTTTCCTGTTTGGGTTTTTTAACTTCTTTGCGGTGACTGTTATTACCTTTGGCCATAGTAAAATTGGGTTGTATCGCAAGGATTCACTGCGGACCAGCGTCTGGCAAACGGAAAGTGCGATTTTTTCCGTGGAATAACCGTTCCCGGCTTGACGAGCGGCTGGTTAAACAGCCTTTATGCCTGTGGGATATGCGACGCTATTGGGAAATTTATCGGATGATGGTGCGCAATTCGTTGATTCGGGAGATGAATTTCAAGGCAAACTTTTTGCTTTGGATGGTGGTGGAATCGCTTTGGTTCGTGGGCCAGATTTTTTTTATTGAAGTATTGTTCGGCTACGTGGATCAAATTGGCGACTGGACCAAATGGCAGGTTGTGCTTCTGGTTGGCACGCATCAAATCATCGGCCAGCTTTTTCAAGCGTTTTTCTATGCCAACATCGCCAATCTACCCGAACTGGTGCGCACGGGTAAGCTCGACTTTCTGCTATTACAACCGGTGGATTCCCAATTTATCGTTTCATTAAATCGCTTTGGGATCGATAGCATAATTAACATGCTGTTGGGTGTGGGGATCGTTTGTTTCTCCCTGTTCAAACTTGGCATCACCCCCAGTGTCGGTCAGGTGATTGCTTACGGTGGAGCGGTGTTGTTAGGAGTCGGGGTGCATTATTCAATCATGTTTAGCCTGGCCACGATCAGTTTCTGGGTGGTGCGCGCGCAGGGGATCATTTATGGATATTACAATTTGTTTAACATAGCCCGTTATCCGGATGTGGTGTTTCGGGGGATCTTCCGAATGATTTTTAGCTACCTCATTCCGGTGATCATCGTCGCCAATACGCCTTCGCGGATTTTGTTAAACCTCGGGAACACGCCCTGGTTGTTTCTCCAGCTCATTCTGGCCTCGGCAATGGTAACCCTTGGCACCCGATTTTTCTGGCAGATGGCTTTACGACGCTATTCCAGCGCCAGTTCCTAGCTAAAGGGCAAATTAAGGGGCGGGTCATTTATTGCAGGCACAGCCGACTGCGGAAGTGGCGGATGATTGATTTTTTTTCATGAAGATGCTTGACAGGGGGATCGCTTCACAATATACGACATCTGTGTCGCGAAACAAAAAACACGATTTACTGGTCACGTTCTTCAGCTCATCCGGGCGGGTTCCAAACGTTTGGCTCAGGAAATGCCGGGTGTGTTGAATCGTCGCTAATGCGAATTTTTTAAAAAAAATATTTCATGGATACCTATTCACTGCTGATAACAAATCTACTTTCGCCGATTTCACTTGCCTTCGTGGTTGGAATTCTTGCAACGCTGGTGAAGAGCGAACTGGAGTTCCCGCAGCCGGTTCTCAATGCGATTTCAATTTACCTGGTTTTTGCAATCGCGCTGAAGGGCGGGACCGAGTTGGCAGCGGCGGATTTAGCAACGGCGATTCGGCCGGTGCTGGCGGCGGCATTTTTAGCGCTATCACTGCCATGCATCATTTTTGTGGTGGCCCGGAAGTTGTTGCGTTTGGAAATTCCGGATGCGGCTGGTTTGGCAGCGTTGTATGGTTCGGTATCGTCGGTGACGTTTCTGGCAGCGATGACATTTGCAGCGAAGGCGGGAACTCCTGCAGAGCCGGTGATGCTGGTGCTGGTAAGTGTGATGGAGTGGGGCATCCTGGTCGCACTTTTCATTGCGCGCTGGGCGACGGCGCGGGCTTCTTCGGGCGGGGAAAAAATGCCTTTGAAAGAAATCGTCTTGGACACCCTCAAAGGCAGAAGTGTGATCTTGATGTTGGGCGGTCTGGGGATGGGTTACGTGATTGGTGAGGAAGGCTTCGCGAGCGTGAAAATCGTGTTTGAAGATGCGTTCCGGGGGATTTTAGTGCTATTCTTGCTTGAAATGGGAATGGTGGCGGCGCGGCAGATGAAGGGATTCCGCGACAATGGGGTGAGGTTGTTAGCGTTTGGCGTGCTTGGGCCATTGTGCCATGGTGCGATAGGGGTGTTGTTGGGAAATCTAGCCGGTCTCTCGGTAGGCGGCAGTTTTGTTTTGGGGGCCATGGCTGGCAGTGCGAGTTATATCGACGCACCGGCGGCGGTGCGGGCTGCGCTGCCAAGTGCCAATCCTGGAATTTATTTAACATCCTCGCTGGGCGTCACATTTCCATTCAATCTCTTGGTAGGGATTCCTTTGCTATACTCGTTTGCCGTTTGGATAGGCTAAGGGCTGGCATCTGGAAATCAACCGTTCTGTCCCAACGGCTTTTTCAGGAGCCACCCGTCACGAATGAGAAAAAGAAGCTGAAGATGCTCGGAAAAGTAAACATCCCCCCGCGACCATCATCAAGGATCGGACACACCCCCTGGTGGTTTCTCCAGATCATTCTGGCCTCGGCAATGGTAACCCCTGGCACCCGATTTTTCTGGCAGATGGCTTTACGACGCTATTTCAGCGCCAGTTCCTAGCTGATTTCTTCGTCGGCGTCGATGTAGGCGAACATGGTCTGGATGTCGTCGCGGTTCTCGAAACCAGCCTCTTTTTTCCGAAAAATCAGACGTTCGGTTCCCGCATCGTTCCAGCCGCGTTTGATCATGAAATCATTCCAGATTTCAACTTCCTCGACGCTCGGTTTGCGCCCATTGGTAAACGCCCATTCGAGGATTTCCTCGTCGCCGAAACCGTTTTTTACCTGGCCAATAACGTCGTCGTAAGTGACGTGGAGAAAACTGAGAATACGTTCATCGAAAGCGGAGCCGAGGTTTTCAATGTAGTCAGGGCCGAGCTTGCCTTCAGCATGAAGCCGGATTTTATCGAGCATGCGCCCAAAATAAACGATGCCGCCGACGGATGCACGTGGACTGCGAAGACCTGGAATTTTCATAAAATAAAGGTTGGAAGATAGTGCGGCGTGGTTGCAATTACAAAAACAAAGGCGCAAAATGGTGAGCTTTATTTATTCGGTGAGCAACATGCAATCGCCATAACTGTAAAATCGGTAACGTTCCTCCACCGCTTTGGCATAGGCCTCCAGAATCAGTTCGCGCCCTGCGAAAGCGGCGACTAACATGATCAAAGTGGACTGCGGCAGATGGAAATTCGTCAGTAATTTATCCACCACTTGGAATTGGTAAGGCGGGTGAATGAAAATTTGCGTTTCGTCCTCGGTGGCCTGCAATATCCCGTCCTGGGCGCAACTTTCCAACACCCGCACCGTCGTCGTGCCCACGGCAAAAACGGATTTCGCGGCATTGATGCGATCCGTCACTTCCTGGGTCAGCGAGAATTTTTCCGAATGCATGATGTGGCCAGTCAGATCATCCGTATGCACTCCGCGAAAAGTTCCCGCACCCACATGCAACGTCACGAAACAATGCGGAAGCCGCGAAAGCAATTCCGGTGTAAAATGCAACCCAGCCGTCGGAGCCGCCACCGCACCAGGAGCCGTGGCATAGACCGTTTGGTAACGTTCGTTGTCCGACTCCTCCGCCTCGCGTCCGAAATACGGCGGCAAAGGCAGTTTGCCCACCTTTTCCAGATCGGGCACCTCGGCAAAACGAATCATCCGCGTGCCATCCTCCGAGATCGCCCGCACCTCGCCCACGCAGCCGCCCACCGTCACCATATCACCCACTCGCATCTTACGCCCTGGCTTGACCATGCATTGCCAATCGCCATCCGGTCGCGGATCGAGCACGAGAAGTTCGATGCGCCCATCGTCGGAAAAAACGCGAGCCGGAATGACGCGGGCATTGTTGAGCACCGCCAGATCATCCGCCGTTAAAAAATGCGGCAAATCGCGGAAAGCGGCGTGCTCCAGGGTGCCAGTGGCGCGATGCACGACTAGCATGCGCGAACCGTCACGTTTTTCCGTGGGATAACGCGCAATCAATTCATCTGGCAAAGTGTAATCGTAATCCGAGGTCAGCAAACTCATGCTTTCTCTCTACCGCGATGTCGAAAGGTCTGCAAATGTTCGTGTGAATTCAATTTATCCACCGATGGCAACCAGCTATAAAAAAATCCCGATCCCCAACTGGCGAGAGCCGACGGCGCGGCGGAACGATTCTATAGCCTGTCGTCACAGATCGAAACAGATCGCGAAGTAAACTACGGAACACGCGAAGCAACATCGGTGTCCAAAACTCTCAAACTAAGGGACGGGACACAAACTAAGGGACAGGTCATTTATTACAAAAGTCAAGGGACAGGTCATTTATTACAAAAGTCAATGTTATGGGTATATGGTATATAATTGCCATTTGGCAAAGTAGTAGTCAAATTTGAAAAGTGTGCATTTCGTTGAAATCATCACCAAAATTTAGTCGGCGCAGCGGTGATTTGTCCGGCGCTTCGCGCCGCAGACAGACGAACACGGCAGTTCCGCATGGGTCGGATGGCAACATCGTCGAACTTGCTAACACGCTTGCGCTTATTGCCATATCTACAGCGCCCCGGGGGCGCGCCGGGTCCGTGCGGGGACGCAAAAATGGACGGCTGATTTTCTCAGCCGCCCATTTGCGATGGATCAAAATAAGCTCGATTAAAAAATCAAGCGCACCGCCGACGTCGGCTCATCAACACTACCGTTAGACCCACAGCGATCAATGCGACAACGGAGGGTTCAGGGATAAGAGCAAGAGAGAGCGTTTCCGAGGTGCTGTTGTAAAGAAAGTAGTTGCCGCTACCGACGCCGATGGACGAGTTCGTTGCGTCAGCCCAGGACAAGTTTCCCAAGTCTGCAGAGGATTGACCGTTGTAAAACAACCGGTTGGCTGTCCATTCGGCGGCAGCCCATTCATCCGCTCCTGATATGGCCAACGTCATCTTTGTGCCAGTCAACCAATCGATTTTTCGTGACGCGGCGGTTTCATTGTCGCTGAGGGTCTGAAAATTAACCGCGGTTGCCGAACCGACCGCCGTCCCGCCCAGCGTAAGCCTAAGCGTAAGCCTAAGGGACCCGCCGTTCCCGAACGCCAAGAGGTTTGCTGTCGTGGTGCCGCCGTTGAGGTTGATGGAGTTTGAGCCGATCGAAGACTGGTTGACCCCAAAGGTGCCAGTTGCAGAGCCCGTGGTGTCCATGACAAGTATGCCAGCAGACACCGTCAGAGTCGCACTGCGAGTGAGTCGGATGCCACGGTCAGTTCCGTGCTGCTGAAATGTCCCGCCAGCGACCAAAAGAGAGGCACCAATTCTGCTGTCTCCAAGGGATCCGCCGTTAATTGATCCTGAATTGATCGTCGCAATGTTAACGCCAGAGTTGCTAAAACCACGACCTCCGCTGGTTCCGTAAATTCCCCCGTTGACCGTAAAATTCCCGTCTCTGAAAACGGGACTGTTTCCAACGTTGAACTGCGACATCGTTCCACCGGTCAAGTTGAGAAAGTAATCCGTGTAGGTGAAGTTGCCGGCGGACGCATCCACTGTGGAATCCGTGTTTATTGTTCCGACATTCACTGAAGAGGTCGGCAGCCCATTGTTCCAATTGCCGACAAGGTCGATGTCCAGATCAGACCCTGTCCCGACCCCTTGATAAAGGGTTTGGGCCGAGGCCACCGACACAGAGGCTACGATGGCAGTGGTTAGAAATAATTTGAGGGGCATGTTTTTCATGACGTTTTTGTAATTACCAGTCCCGCAATTCTCTGCAAGCAATTTCTTTTATTTTTCCTGACGAACTCGAGGGGCTGCGGAACCGCTACTCAGTTGGAGCAGGTTCGTCGTGGAGGTTGTCCAGTTCCACTTCGTAACGCAGGCGGCTAGCGAATTCGGTTCTGTCCCTCATAATGCAACGGAAATACATTCCGAAAGCAAACTAAGGGACAGGTCATTTATTACAATTTATTACAAAGAAAGAATGATGGAGTGGATCAGCCTGTCCAGTGCTTTTTTATCCTTCCTATGTATCCTTCAACTTTGCCGTCGCTCCTTCTCGCCGTCATCAAACAGGAGGGTCGCGAGTAGTTCTTCATCGATTTCATTGACAGCAATGTTAGCATTGCTTACGTTTATGGCCTGAGCACGACCTTAACCATTAGAAATCTTCCCCAGCCCGTGAAACAAAAGCTGCGGATGCTTGCAGCGAGCCACGGCCGCTCGATGGAGGCGGAGGCGCGCGACATCCTGACCAGAGCCGTGGAAAGTGACAAAATCCAAC